>CADEEN010000268.1 GCA_902826345.1 uncultured Burkholderiales bacterium
GGCGAGATGGCGGTCGGGTGGTTGTGCGTCTCCACCTTCATCAGCACATGCGCCGTCTCGCGCCGCGCGGCGTAGGCCGGCGCGTTGGTGTAGCCCTGCGGCATCCACCGCTCGATCTCGTGGCCCTGCATCACGCTGGCGTTGTCGCTGTAGGCGATCACCGTGTACTGCGGCGCCAGCTGGTGCGTGTGGCGGATCATGCCGAACATCGACTTGTCCTGCGCCACGCCGTCGATGATGAACTCGGCGTTGAAGATCTTGTGCCGGCAGTGCTCGCTGTTGGCCTGCGCGAACATCATCAGCTCGACGTCGCTCGGGTTGCGTTCGAGTTTGCGAAACGCGGCGACGAGGTAGTCGATCTCGTCGCCGGACAAGGCCAGGCCGAACTCGGTGTTCGCACGCTCCAACGCAACGCGACCTTGTCCGAGCACATCGACATGCGCCACCGGCTCGGCCTCGCGCTCGTCGAACAGGTGCCGCGCCGCGTCGCGCTCGAAGGCCACGCTCTCGGTCATGCGGTCGTGCAGCAACACCGCTGCGGCATGCAGTTCTTCAGAGGACAAGGGCTTGGCGCCGAACAGCCCGCCCTTGGTCTGCAAGTGGAACTCGGTGACGCGCTCGACGCGGCGAATGGCGGCGCCGCAGTTGTGGGCAATATCGGTGGCCTTGCTCGCCCACGGCGACACCGTGCCCAGACGCGGCATGACGACAACGAGCGCGCCCTCGCTCGTATTCGCAGCCTCGCCGTAGGTCAGCAGCGCGAACAGCTTGTCGTGCGTGGCCCGATCCTGCGGCGCGTCGCTCCACACCCAGTGCACGAAGCGCGCCTGCACGCCGACGATGCGCGGATGGACAGCCGCCAGCCGGGACAGCAGGCCTTGCGAACGGAACGGACTGAGGGCATTGCCGCCCTCGAAATGCATCAAAAACGTGGGGGCGGTCGTCATCATGGAATTTTACGGGTCGGGCGATAATCGCAGGCCAATGGCCATCTCCCTCAAGACACCTGCCGACGTCGACGCGATGCGCGTTGCCGGCCGCCTCGCCTCCGAGGTGCTGGACTTCCTCGCACCGCACGTCGTGCCCGGGGTCACGACGCTGCAGATCGACAAGCTCGCCCACGATTACATGGTCAACGTGCAGGGCACGACGCCGGCGACGCTGAACTACTCGCCACCGGGCTACCCGCCCTACCCGGCCTCGCTGTGCACCTCGGTCAACCACGAGGTCTGCCACGGCATCCCGGCCGAGCGGCCGCTGAAGAGCGGCGATATCGTCAACATCGACGTCACCGTGATCACCCGGGACGGCTGGCACGGCGACAACAGCCGCATGTACGTCGTCGGCGAAGGCAGCATCGCCGCCAGGCGCTTGTGCCAGCTGACCTTCGAGGCCATGTGGAAGGGCATCGCCAAGGTCAAGCCAGGGGCGCGTCTGGGCGACGTTGGCCACGCGATCCAGATGTTCGCCGAGTACAACGGCTTCTCGGTGGTGCGCGAGTTCTGCGGCCACGGCATCGGCCAACGCTTTCACGAAGAGCCGCAGGTGCTGCACTACGGCCGCCCGGGCACGCTCGAAGAACTCGTTCCGGGCATGGTCTTCACCGTCGAGCCGATGATCAACGCTGGCCGGCGCGACATCCGCGAAGACCGCAAGGGCGGCCAGTACGACGGCTGGACCATCGTCACGAAAGACCGCTCGCTGTCGGCGCAGTGGGAGCACACGGTCGTCGTCACCGAGACCGGCTATGAAGTGCTGACGGTGTCGGCCGGCAGCCCGCCGGCACCGGACTTTGCGCCTGCCGGATACGGCAGCAAGACACAGCCCGTCGCGGCCTGAGATGGCAACCCCTCGCTCGCTTCGCTCGCACTCCCCCGAGGGGAGGCTCAGGCCGACGCTTGGGAGCGGCCCGGCGCTGGCCTGAGTTCCCCATGTCCGCCGTCCTGCAACCCGGGACCCCGGAAAACAGCATCGCCCGCCTGCGCCTGAAATACGGCGCCGACAAGAACGCCCTGCTCGAAGCTTTCGCCGAAGCGCGGCCGAGTGCGCAGGCTGCAGCCTCGCTGATCCGCGGCCTGGCGCGCCTGACCGACGCGGCGCTGACCGACCTGTGGAACGCGAGCCTGATGCCGCCCGGCTCTGCCCTCGTGGCCGGCGGCGGCTACGGCCGCGGCGAGTTGTTCCCGCACTCCGACGTCGATGTGCTGGTGCTGCTGCCCGACGACATCCTCATCGACGTCGCAAGGCCGGCACTGGAGCGTTTCATCAGCGCCTGCTGGGACATCGGCCTGGAGATCGGCTCGGCGGTGCGAACGATCGAAGAGTGCGCCGCCGAGTCGGCGCGCGACGTGACGGTGCAGACCGCGCTGCTCGAAAGCCGCCACGTCACCGGTGCGAAAAAACTCTTCGTGTCCTTGCGCGAGCGCCTCGGACGCGACATGGACCCGCGCGCCTTCCTGCGCGCCAAGGTGCTGGAGATGCGCCAGCGCCACACCAAGTTCAGCGACACGCCGTACTCACTCGAACCGAACTGCAAGGAAAGCCCCGGCGGCTTGCGTGATCTGCAGGTGCTGCTCTGGGTGGCGCGTGCCGCAGGCCTGGGCCGCAGCTGGGCCGAGCTCGGCGCCAAGGGCCTGGTGACGCTGTTCGAGGTCAAGCAACTGCAGCGCAACGAGGGCGTGCTGAAGATGATTCGCGCGCGGCTGCACATCGTCGCCGGCCGGCGCGAAGACCGCCTGGTGTTCGACTTGCAGACCGCCGTGGCCGAGAGCTTCGGCTTCAAGCCGGTCAAGGGCCAGCGCGTCTCCGAGCAGTTGATGCGGCGCTACTACTGGGCGGCCAAGGCCGTCGTGCAGTTGAACCAGATCCTGCTGCTCAACATCGAGGAGCACATCGCCGGCGTTGATGCGCCGCCGATGCGCCGCATCAACGACAGGTTCTTCGACCGCGGCGGCATGATCGAAGTCGCCAGCGACGATCTCTACCTGCGCCAGCCGCACGCCATTCTCGAAACCTTCCTCGTCTACACGCAGGAGGTCGGCGTCAAGGAGTTGTCGGCGCGCACGCTGCGCGCGCTGTACAACGCGCGCCACGTGATGAACGCGAAGTTCCGCAACGACCCGGCCAACCGCGCCTGCTTCATGGACATCCTGCGCCAGCCCGAGGGCCAGACGCATGCGCTGCGCCTGATGAACCAGACCTCGGTGCTCGGCCGCTACCTGTGGGTGTTCCGCCGCATCGTCGGCCAGATGCAGCACGACCTGTTCCACGTCTACACGGTCGATCAGCACATCCTGATGGTGGTGCGCAACGCGCGCCGCTTCTTCATCGCCGAGCACGCGCACGAGTACCCGTTCTGCTCGCAGCTCGGCGCCGATTTCGAGCGGCCCTGGGTGCTCTACGTCGCCGCGCTCTTTCACGACGTGGCCAAGGGCCGCGGCGGCGACCACTCCACGCTCGGCGCCAGCGAGGCGCGACGCTTCTGCCGCGATCACGGCATCGCCGATGAAGACGCCAGGCTGATCGAGTTCCTGGTGCGCCATCACCTGACGATGAGCCACACGGCGCAGAAGGAAGACCTGTCCGACCCCGATGTCATCGCCGCCTTCGCCAAGACCGTCGGCGACGCGCGCACGCTGACCGCGCTGTATTTGCTGACGCACGCCGACATCCGCGGCACGAGCCCGAAGGTCTGGAACGCGTGGAAGGGCAAGCTGCTCGAAGACCTGTTCCGCCTGACGCTGCGCGTCCTCACAGCCGAAGGCGGCGCGCCGCCGAGCACGGAGACCGAGGTCGATTCGCGCAAGGCCGAGGCACGTGTGCTGTTGGCGCTGGCCTCGCAGTTGCCCGGCACCGAAAAACCGTTGTGGGAGACGATGGATCTCGGCTACTTCATGCGCCACGACCCGGTCGATCTGGCCTGGCATGCGCGCGTGCTGTGGCGCCATGTGAAGACGAACAAGCCGGTCGTCAGCGCCCGCGCATCACCCGTCGGCGAAGGGCTACAGGTGCTCGTCTATGCGCCCGACATGTCCGATCTGTTCGCCCGCATCTGCGGCTACTTCGACAACGCCGGTTTCTCCGTGCTCGACGCCAAAGTGCACACGTCACGCACGGGGTTCGGCCTCGATACGTTCCAACTCGTGCACCCGCAGATCGACGAGGGCGATCAGACGGCCTACCGTGACCTGATCTCGTTGGTGGAAACGCAGCTCGTCGGCTCGTTGACGCACATCGGCGAGCTGCCCGAGCCGCGGCGCGGGCGCGTTTCGCGGCGCGTGAAGAGCTTCCCGGTGACGCCGCGCGTCACGCTGCGCCCCGACGAGCGCGCACAGCGCTGGATCCTCTCGGTCAGCGCCAGCGACCGCACCGGCCTGCTCTACGCGATTGCGCGCGTGCTGGCCAAGCATCGCATCAACCTGCTGCTGGCCAAGATCAGCACGCTCGGCGAGCGCGTCGAAGACACCTTCCTCGTCGATGGCGCGCCGCTGCAGCACAACCGCACGCAGTTGGCCATCGAAAGCGAATTGCTCGACGCACTGGCGCCGCCGGTGGCGGCATGAGCTTGAAGAGCATCACAGCCGTTGACCTGACGACCACGCTCGGCGCCTTCGACACGATCATCGACGCCCGCTCGCCGGCCGAGTACGCCGACGACCACCTGCCCGGCGCCGTCAACTGGCCGGTGCTCGACAACGACGAGCGGCGCGAGGTCGGCACCACCGACAAGCAGGTCTCGCCGTTCGACGCGCGCAAGACCGGCGCGGGCCTCGTTGCGCGGCGTATCGCCGATCTGCTCGAACGCGAAGTGCATGACAAACCGCGCGAGTGGCAGCCGCTGGTGTACTGCTGGCGCGGCGGCAAGCGCAGCGGCACGCTGGCCTGGTTTCTCGACCAGATCGGTTTTCGCACGCACGTCCTGCAGGGCGGCTACAAGGCCTTTCGCGAACAGGTGCGCGAACAACTGAAGACGCTGCCCGAGCGCTTCGCCTTCACCGTGATCGCCGGGCGCACCGGCAGCGGCAAGACGCGGCTGCTGCAAGCGCTGGCCCAAGAAGGCGCGCAGGTGCTCGACCTCGAAGCGGCGGCCATGCATCGCGGCAGCGTGCTCGGCGGGCTCGAACACGATCCACAGCCGACACAGAAAGCCTTCGACACGGCGGTCTGGCGCGCACTGCGAGGCTTCGATGTAACGCGACCCGTGTTTGTCGAAAGCGAAAGCCGCAAGATCGGCGCGCTGGCCGTGCCTGAAGCCTTGCTGCAACGCATGCGCGCCGACAGCCCCGTCGTCATGGTCGAGATGCCCGACGCCGCGCGTGTGCAGCTGCTGCTCGAGGAGTACGGCTTCTTCGCGCAGCAGCTCGAACGCTTTTGCGGCCACCTCGACACGCTCGTCGAGTTGCGCGGCAAGGAAACGGTAGCGCGCTGGAAAGCCTGGGCGCGTGAAGGCCGCTGGCCCGAGGTCTTCGAGCAGATGATGCGCGAGCACTACGACCCGCTGTACCTGCGCTCGATGCAGCGCAACTTCGCCGGCGTGGCGCAAGCGCGCGAGCTCGTGCTGGCCGACGGCAGCGCCACATCGATGCGCGACGCCGCCGCGGCGCTGGTGGCGTCATGACGATCTCGCTGCCGCTGTGGCTGGCGCTCGTGCTCGCCGCGCTCGTGCTGTGGGCCGTGCTCGACCGTCTGCTTCTGCCGAGCGCGCGCTGGCTCATTCGCAGCCGTGCCAACAAAGTGCTCGATCAGGTCGGCCGCCGTTTGAAGATCGGCATCCGCCCGTTCCAGAAGGTGCGCCGCCAGGCGATGATCGATCGCCTGATTTTCGACGACAAGGTGCAGCAGGCGGCGTTGGCGTTCGCCGACGCGCGCGGGAGCTTCCTGCCGGCCTTCGCGGCGTGGCATCCGGTGGCGCGCGAAGGCTTCACCGGTTATCGCGTGACGCTCGACCTGCCGGCGGACCATCCGGGACTCGTGCCGGGCGATCTTCTCGAGGAATCGACGCGCGACGGCCGGTACCGCGCGCCCTTCGCGTTCCGCCATCGCAATGGCGGGGTCGACCTGATGGCGGGCCCCTACC
>CADEEN010000269.1 GCA_902826345.1 uncultured Burkholderiales bacterium
GGGCGGTGCGGCGAGCTGGCGCGTCAGGGTGGCGTGGCCGTCGGGCCAGGTGGGCACGCCGTCGCGTTCGGCATCAGCGTCACCCGGTGCGAAGAAGCCGTGACGGCTTGCAAAGTAGTGCAAGCCGGCCCAGGCCGAGACGGTGGCTGCGTCGGCGCCGTAGTCGTCGCGGCAGCAGTAGTTGAGGTACCAGCGCAGGCGCGCATCGTCGAGGCCTTCGCGCGCCAGCCACTGGGTAAACGTCAGTGCATCGAGCGCGGCGTGGGCAGCGGTCCAGGGTGCGCGCCGCGTCGGCATCGCAAAGCCGAGGTCGCGCTGCGCCGCAGCGACGCGCTCGCCGAAGCGGCGGTACTGCGCCTGCGTGGTCGAGCCCGGATCGGCCGGCGGCAGCAGGCCGTCGTGCCAAGCGCCTTCGAAGAACAGGCGCTCCTGCGGGCTGTGGCACAACTGCCGCTCGTCGTAGACCGTGCGGCCGAGTTCGTAGCGCGCAACGCCGATCTCGTGCAGCCACTGACTGACTTCGCGCGCCGCCTCGCCGGGCAGCGGCAGATAGTGCGCGCCGAGCGGGCAGGGCACGCCGGTCAGCGTGTGGCCGCGGCTGTTGCCACCGGGCGCGTCGTGCAGATCGAAGACGGCGATGTCGTCGATACCGGCGCGCTGCGCCGCGCGCGCGGCAGCCAGGCCGCCGATGCCGGCGCCGATGATCAGCAAGCTCGCTTTGCGCTGCACGGCCGGCGCTGGCAGCACGCCCACATCGCGCAGGCGGTGGCCGCGCGACGCAGCTTCGCCCACCCAGCCACCGTCCCAGCCCGGTGTCTCGTGGCGGCCGCACGCAGCGAGCGCTGCCGACGCAAGGAAGACCCGCCGCGTCAACGTTGCCGTCATTCGTGCACGCGGCCCCATTCTTCTTCGAACACGTGCACCAGCCGCTGATCCGACAGCCGGTTCGGCTCGGCCGGCACACGCGCCATGTCCGGCGGGAACTGGAACATCGACGGCAGGCCTTCTCGTGTGAGAAAGCGCAGCCCGGCCGGTGGCGGCACGTCGCTTCGCAGCGGCCGCCGCGAGGCGATGACGAAGCCCCACTCGCCGAAGCTGGGCACGTGCGCGTGGTACGGCGTGGCGCCGAGGCCGACGTCTTCGATCGTCGCCACCACCGTCCAGAAGCTGTGTCGCGCGATCAGCGGCGATGTCGTCTGCACGGCGGCGAAGCCGCTGGCCGCGAGATGTTGGTCGATCAGGCGGTAGAACGTCGTGCTGTAGAGCTTGCCGATGGAGAAGTTCGTCGGGTCGGGAAAGTCGATGACGATGACGTCGAAGACCTCGCGGTTCGTGTCGAGCCAGGTGAAGGCGTCGGCGTTGACCGTGGTCAGCTTCGGCGACGCCAGCGCATTGCCGTTCAATGCCGCGAGCATCGGCTTGTCGCGGAACAGGCGGATCATGTGCGGATCGAGCTCGACCAGCGTCACGCGCTCGACGCTCGCGTGCTTCAGCACCTCGCGCACCGCCATGCCGTCGCCGCCGCCGAGCACGAGCACGCTCTTCGGCGCGCCGTGCGCGAGCATGGCAGGGTGCACCAGCGTCTCGTGATAGCGGTACTCGTCGCGCGAGTGGAATTGCAGGTTGCCGTTCAGAAACAAGCGCACGCCGGATGGGCCCGATGTGACGACGATGCGCTGGTAGTCGCTCGACTCGCGCACGACGACGTTGTCGCCGTAGAAGCGGTCTTCGGCCCAGGTGGTCAGGCGGGCGGCGCCGAACATCGCACCGGCCAGCAGCACGATCACGCCGAGCGTCGCCGCCACCAGCCACCGCCATTGACGCAACTCGGCACGAAAGACGATGAGCGTCCACGCCGCGACGAGCGCGTTGAGCAGGCCGAAGAACACGCCCGTGCGCAACAGGCCCAGGTGCGGCACCAGCAGCAGCGGGAACGCCACGGCGACGACGAGCGCGCCGAGGTAGTCGAAGGTCAACACCTGCGACACCAGCTCCTTCAGCGCATAGCGCTCGCTGAAGTGACGCTTCAGGATGCGCATGACGAGCGGAATCTCCAGGCCGACCAGCATGCCGACGATGAGGACCAAGGTGTACAGCAGCACCCGAAAGGCGCCGCTGGCCGATGCGGGCAGGCTGCCGTGGGCGACGAACAACGCGGCCGGGAGCAAACCGCCGACGACGGCCAGCAGCAGCTCGATCTTCAGAAACTGCGCGACGAGCTGACGATCGATCAGCCGCGACAACCACGAGCCGATGCCCATCGCGAACAGGTAGACGCCGATGACGGTGGAGAACTGCAACACCGAGTCGCCGAGCAGGTAGCTCGCCAGCGCGCCGGCCGCGAGTTCGTAGACGAGCCCGCACGCCGCAATGACGAACACCGCCGCGAGCAGCGCGACCTCGCCCGGCGCGATGCGCGCCGCCGGTTGCGGCAGGACCGCGCTCACCCTTGGACGGCGGCGGAGACGATCAATCCGATGGCGATCGCCTTGGCCGCGATGACGATCGCCAGCGCCACGTTCTTCTTCTCGACGATCTCACTCCACAGGTTGTACGGTGTGAGCTTGTCGATGATGACGAAGCTGATCCAGAAGACCAGCACGCCGATCAGCGCGTAGAGGATCGAGCCGAAAACCGCTGCCGGCTTGAGCCATTCGAGTCCAACCATGGTGGTGCTCCTTGTTGAGATGATTGTGCTGCGGCGCTACTTGTGGCCGCCGCCGCTGGACCAACCGCCGTACGAACCGCCGCTGCGCACGCCGCTGCCGCCGCTGCGCTTGCACTGCTGGTACTCGGCGCTCGACGCGCCGAAGGCGCTGCGCATGTCGTCGCAATCGTCGCTGCAGGCGTCGACGAGCGCCATCAGCACGATCAGGGCGACGACCATCCAGAAAACATGTTTCGTGAATCGGCTCTTCGCCGTGGTCGGTGGGTCGAGCAGCATCGCGCTGTCGCCGGCGATGCCGCCCGGGCCGGTGACCGGCACGCCGAAGGCCTTCGCCAGAACTGCGGCGTCGATCGCTTCGCCGGCCGACCAGGTCACTTCCTTGCCTGTCTGCTCGCGCGACAGGCGCTTGCGTCCGGCGTCGTAGTCGCTGATGAGCGCGCGCTCGTCACGCTGCACGCGCCAATAGAACTCGCCCTGTACCCAGGTCACCTTGGAGGTGTAGGTGTAGCGCCTGCGGTAGGTGACGCCGTTCCATTGCGCGGCGTCGAAGCGGACCTCGGGCGCGCCGGTGATCGGACGCACCCAGCTCCAGCCGTCTTCGGCATCGACCAGAAAGGCAAAGCCGGCCTGCTGGTTGTAGGCGAGGTATTCGCGCCACCAGGTGACGTCTTCGTCGCTGTCGTCGGGAATGTCGCAGCGCTCGACCATGCCGACGACGGTCCACGGCAGCGGCTCCTCGCGGCCGAGCGCGAGCACCGCGGTCGCGCCGAGCGGCAGCGTCGGCTGCGCGCCGTCGTGGCCGGCATTGTTCTGCGCGTAGTGCGTGAGCGCGCCGCCGACCGTCTGCGACACGTCGACCACCGCCTTGCACTGCGGGCAGGCGATCGATTTCGTGTTGGCGAGCCTGATGTCGAGCGAAGCGCCGCAGCTTGGGCACTCGATGTTGCGTGCGCTGAGGGTCTTCTCGCTGGTCTCGCGCGAGCCGGACAGCGCCAGATCGGCGAGCAGCACGCCGCGTCCCACCGACCAGTGCACCGTGCCCGGCGTGCTGTAGTCGAGCGTGCCGACTTCGCCTTGCGCATTGCGCAGGTCGGCGATGACGAAGGCGCCCTGCAGTCGCGGCGCGAAGGGCAGCTCGCCTTGCGCGGCGATCAGCCGTGCGGTCGTGACGGCGGCGACGTCCCAGCCGCGCCCGGCGACGACGCGCTTCCCGCCGGCGCGCAACTCCTCGGCATGCGGCGCCGGCTCGTCGAGCGCAGCGTCGAAACTGAAAACGTAGGCGCCGTTGTCTTCGGAGAGCCACCCGCTGCGCCCGTTGTCGAACAGCGCATGCCACTCGTTCCAGGTGCCGCCGTCGTAGGCCTGCTGCAGCCGACCGACGAGCGCGAAGGCCACACCCTGAAACTTGCCCACGGCGCCGAGCTGCAGCGGCGAATGGTCGTCGAACAACTCCGACGAGACACCGATGCGCCGCAGCGCGTCGCCATCGCGCAGCAGCGTGCTGCGGCAGAAGCTGCAGACGGCGCTGGCCGACGCGGCCGAGCGGAATTCGACCGGCGCACCGCAGCCCGGGCACGCCGCTCGGTACGCGCGCTGCGGGGAAGACGTCGCCAAGTTAGACGAGCTTCTTCAGCAACTCGGCCTTCTTGCTCGCGAACTCTTCCTCGGTGAGCAGGCCCTTGGCCTTCAACTCGCCGAGCTTTTCGATCGTCGCCATGACGTCGTCGGGTTTGATGGCGGCAGCCGCGGCGCCGCCGCCCTGCAGCCCCGTGTTCAACTGCTGCGCCATCACCTGCCCGAGTGCCACGCCGGCGCCGAGGCCCATCGCATCGCCGACGACACCGCCGCCGCCTGCTGCCGCGCCCTTGGCGAACTCCGGGATCGCCTGGCCCGTCTGGTACTGCATGAACCTGCCCATGTCGTTGCCGACCATGCCCATGCCGATCTTCTGATCGAGGATCTTCTGCAGCTCTTCGGGCAGCGACACGTTCTGCACCGTCACCGTCTCCAGCGCCAGCCCGACCTTGCCGAACGCCGGCGCGGTGACCTCCTTCAACTGCTGCGCGAACTCGACCTGGTTGGCGGCCAGGTCGAGGAACGGCACGCCGCTTTGCGCCACCGCGTCGCTGATGTGCTGCAGCATCAGGCCACGCAGTTGGCCATCGAGATCCTCGACGGTGTAGCGGTCCCGTGTGCCCGAGATCTCGGTGTGGAACAGCTTCGCATCGGCGATGCGATAGGCGTAGTTGCCGAAGGCGCGCAGCCGCACCGCGCCGAAATCCCTGTCGCGGATCGTCACCGGCTGCGTCGTCCCCCAGCGGCGGTCGATCTGCTGGCGCGTGCTGAAGAAATAGACGTCGCTCTTGAACGGCGACTGGAAGAGTTTGTCCCAGTTCTTCAGGTAGGTCAGCACCGGCAGCGTCTGCGTGGTCAACTTGTACATGCCGGGGCCGAAGACGTCGGCGACCTTGCCCTCGTTGACGAACACCGCCATCTGCGACTCGCGCACCGTCAGCGAACCGCCATACTGAATTTCGTTGCCGGCCATCGGAAAACGCCAGGCCAGCGTGCCGTCGCCGGACTCGGTCCATTCGAGGATGTCGATGAACTGTTTCTTGATGAAGTCCATCAGGGCCATGGCGCATCCTTCTTGAAGCGGCTGAAAGTGCGGGCGATGATACGGCGCATGGCGACGGTTTTCTTCACCCCGCAACTGCAGCGCTTCACCACCACGCCACAGGTGCAGACCGACGCGGCGACGCTGCGCGAAGCACTCGAAGCGGCGTTTGCCGTCAACCCGACCTTGCGCGGCTATGTGCTCGACGACCAGGGCCACCTGCGCGCCAACGTGGTCTGCTTCATCGACGGCCGCCGCTGCAGCGAGCGCGTCCTGCTGACCGATCCACTTCACGCCGAGAGCCGAGTTCACGTGCTGCAGGCGCTTTCCGGAGGATGAAGACGATGAACAACGACCGCGCCTGGGTGGCGACGAAGAAAGGCCTGTTCGAGCTGCGCCGGCGAGGCGACTCGTGGGCGATCGAGCACGTGAGTTTTCTCGGCGAGCCGGTGAGCATCTGCTTGCCGCCGGCTGGCGGCAGCCCGCGCATGCTGGCCTCGCTGACGACGGGCCACTACGGCACCAAGGTCTGGGCCAGCGATGACGGCGGCCGTGCTTGGAGCGAAGTCGCCGCGCCGACCTATCCGAAGCAACCTGAGGGCGCCGAGGGCCCGGAGTGGAAGCTGGTTTTGATCTGGGCGCTCGAGCGTGCCAATGGCAGCCTCTGGGCCGGCACCTTGCCGGGAGGACTGTTCCGCTCCGATGACAACGGTTCGTCATGGCAACTGGTCGAGTCGCTGTGGCACCGCAAGGAGCGCCTGGGCTGGTTCGGCGGCGGCTACCCGG
>CADEEN010000270.1 GCA_902826345.1 uncultured Burkholderiales bacterium
GGGGTGCGGGGGGGGGGCGGCACCTGATGCGGTGTCGCTGGCACGCCATGGGTGCGCGTTTGGCCTGGGCGGTAGCCCGCGGCCTCACCGCTACGCTGCGGTAGGGATGTGGGAGGCGCAAAGGCGCCGCTGAGGGAGAGGGCATGCGACAGTTTTCCGGGGCAGGCGCGCTGGCTTGGCTGCTTGTGCTGGCGGTGGTCGTCGTCGCCTGCGGTGGCGGCGGTGGCGACGGTGGAGCGGAGGCGAACGGCGAAGGCCTTTCTCTGTCCTTGCCTGTGCCCCGCGTCGAGGCTTCGATGGTGGCGCGCAGCGATGCGCAGATAGAGATCCGCGCAACGATCAACGGCCTGCAAGCCGGACAGCAGGTGTTCATCGGCGCGACCGGCGGCGACGCGCTGTTCGACGCTGGTGAACTGCTCGACGGCGGCGCCAACGACGTCGTGTTGCGCGGCAATGTACGCGCAGGGCTGGCGCCAGGCACCTACACCGACAGCGTGACTTTCGAGCTGTGTCGAGATCAAACCTGCACCGGGCAATCGCCGACTCGCAGCGTGACGGCCACGGTGGTGCTGACAGTCCTGCCCAACATCGAGGTCGCGCCGCTCATCATCCTGTCGCGAAGTGGCGCGCAACCCGCACCCACCCTTCGCGTGCCCGTGTCCGTGCCGGCCCCCGCCGGCGCGGTGACGGTCACCGCCTCCGGGCTGGGTGGCCTGATCGGCGTGCAATGGTCCAACGGCGAGTTGGCCGTCACGACGCAGCCTGTGCGATCGGGCGTTTACGAGTCACAGGTCGAGATCACGTCGAGCGTGGACGCCCGCTACAACACGCGCACCACCGTCCGCTACAACGTCGACCCACCACCGGGTGGTGAGTTGAATCTCACGGTCGTCACCACCGCGCCGCTGCAACTGACGTTGCCCCAAGGCGCACGCGTCACGCGGCGCGTGCAAGTGCAACCGGCCACGTGGACGTCCGAATCGATTACGGCAACCGTGCAGCCTCTGCAGGCGGCGCCGCCCACGGTGGCGAGCATTGCGCGTGTCAGCGATACCGAGTTCGACCTGACGCTCGATCTGGCCAGCTTCCCGGCCGACGTGCTCTTTTCCAGCGTGGTCTTCTCGCAAGGCCAATTCGGCGGGCTGGCGGTGCTGGACGTGCGGGTCGATGTGGCGCCGCCATTCACCCTCGACACCGTGCCCTCATTCCGGCTCGAACCCACTTCAACCGCCGCCGCGCTGAGATGGCGCTCAGCGGTGACGATGACCGACGGCAGCACGGCCGGCTGGACGGCCAGTGTCAACCAGCCCTGGATCACTGTGCGCCGGGCTGCGGGGCGCAGCGGGCAGGACAGCATCGAACTCGAGGTCGACCCCGACCCGCGCCGCTACCAAGCGCTTACCGGCGTCGTGCAGGCGCAATTGACGGTGGCGGTGGACCGGCCGGGCGCGCTGCCGCGTCAGTACACGGTGTACGTCGAGAACTTGCTGCCGGCGATCACGGCCGCGGCGCCCGGCGCCTTGGGTGCAGGCAGCGCACGCGTGGTGGTGCGAGGCCACGCGTTGTCGCAAGAGCTGATCCGACGTGGCTCCCTCTCGGTCAGCGGCGCCACGCTCGGCGTGGCGAGCTTCGTCGCCGACCCGGGCTACGTCGGTGACATCAACGTGATGCTGCTCGACCTTGTCGGCATCACCGTCGGACAGGACGTGACACTGCGCATCGACCATCCGCTATTGACCACGAGCGCCGTTCTCATCGGGCCTTCCAGCAGCGGCATTCCCGCCGGCCGTGCCGATCTCGCCTTCGGCATGTACCGCCCAGCGAGCTACTCCGCACGCCATAGCGCGTGGTACTTCGCCAGCGGCGGGCGCGTCTTCAAGCTCGGCAACGGATCTCTCGGCTGGGCTTTGCAGCAACAACCCGTCGCCGACGTGATGGACGTCGACCTCACCGGCGACGAACTGCGCCTCGTCGCCGTGGCGCCGCAGCGCTTCGTCATGCTCGATCCGGCCACGCTCGGCATCGTAGCCACGACAGCGGCTTCATCGGACGCGTCGTTCACCACCATCGACACGCGCACGCCGCCACGCTCGAAGACGCTGGCCTTCGCAGCCGATGGTGCGTTGTTCGTGGGACTGGTCGAAGACTTCCTCGGCCGTCCCGACATCGATCCACTGTTGCCAGTGGGCGAGTTCGGCTACACACGGCCGGGGCGGTTCTTGTCGTCGCCGCAGCCGCGCAACATGGTTGTCAGCGCAGATCGCGGCCGAATCGTGGTGCAGAACCGCGCGGGGGCGACCACGCCGAACGAGAGCTACGCCGTTCCGCCGCGTGCCTTGGGCAGTACGGCGACCTTGTCGCTCGTGCACGACGCCGACATCGTCGCGGTGTCCAACGACGGCACGCGCACGCTCGACGCCAACGGCGTCGTCCGAAGCCTTGGCGGCAATGCAGATTTGCGCAGCGCCATTCCCGGCACGCACAGTGCGGTGGGCTTTGGGCTCACGCCGAACGGGCGTCACGGGCTGATTCATGCCGTGCGCCACAGTGGCAACGGCGCCAGCGAGCAAGCGCTCGACGCGCTGTTGATCGTGGTCGATGTGCAAGCGCTGCCCGCCGCGGCGCCGCTCACCGTCACCCAGACGATCCCGATGACCGCCGCCGTGGGCTGCCTGCTGCCACGGTCCAGCGGCCAAACCTGCGCCCACGTCGCCTCCGTCACCGTGGACGCCGCTGCACGCATGGCCCTGGTGCTCGGCCCACGCGCGGCCGAGGTGGTGCCGCTGCCGGCGGCCGTGCGCATGGCTGCGGCATCGCGGGAACAAGCTCAACAGCGGCGCAGCATGGCGCGGCAGATCAGACGGCCGTGACGGCGCAGGCGGTTCGGCCTTGCAGGTTGTCTTGCAACCGGCGCCGACGGCGAGAACGGGTCGATGGATTTCGCAAGCCCAGATTGGTTACCGACTGCAAAGTCGCTCGCCAATCGCGAGCAAGCGTTGCCCCTTTTTCCGGCCGTGTGCACCATGTTGGTCTGCCGGAGACCCGCATGACCCTTCACGACTCGCCGCCGTCCCGCCCGAGTGCCGCTTGGATTTCACGCTACGCGGCTGATCTTCTCGACTCCACACCGAGTCTCCAACCTCTCGACGCCGTGCGGCTCGCAATGGATGCGTGTCGAGGCAGCGCAGCCGGCAACCCGCGTCTGCAGCCGAAACCGTCTCCTCCCGCGCACGCCGACGCGCGTTGATCGCGTGCGGCCATCGCGGTGATCGCCTGACGGCGCTGGCTCAGCGCTGAGCCTGTCGCGGCGACCGTCAACGATCGCACCACAGCGTTTCGCGTTCGCTGGAGGCGACGTGCTCCGCGTCCGACGAGCGCGCCAGCCACGCCAAGCGGATGTCGTCGCAAGACGCATCGAAGTCATCGTCGTCGTCTTCCAAGCCCATCTCGTCAATCGCTTGCTCGGTGCGTGTGCTGCCCATGTCTGTCCTTCAGCGGCTTGGGGATGCCGACGCCGGCCTCCCATGACCTTGGGTTGCGCGCACGCCGCGTGCGGTTCAAAGTTTCGCCATGCGCGTTGCATCACGCGGCGCGGAAAGGCGACCGAACATGTCCAGGCACTCCCGCGCGCCGGCTTCCGCGCATCAGACTCGCACGCCGTCGCAACAGCGCCGCGCGATCGCGCAGCGCGTCGCCGACGCGCACCACGCGCTTGCGCCAGACGCCATCACCGCGATGCTGTTCGGCTCGACCGTGCTCGACATCGCCGACGAGCGCTCGGACATCGACATGAGCCTCGTCTTCGAGACCATCCCCGCGCAAGCCGAACTGCTCGCCGCCTGCGCACGCGCCGGCGGCAGCCCCTGGACCTGGCGCAACGCCTCGCCCGACGGCGACGCCAGCTTCGCGGTCGGCTTCGACCTCGATGGCATCGAGGTGCAGATCGCCTACACCGACCGGCGCATCGTCGCTGCCGACTTGGATACCGTGCTCGTCGCGCACGACCCGACAACCTTGAACCACAAGATCGCCGAGGGACTGCTGAAGGCCGAAGCGTTGCTCGACGCCGAGAGGCTGCAGCAATGGCGCTCACGCGTGGCGCAGTTCCCGCCGGCCCTGGGCGACGCGATGATGCGCCACCACCTCGGCCAGCCGACACCATGGAAGTGGTTCAGCTACCTGCTGCACCGCGACAGCGCGCTGTGGTGCCGCGAGATGCAGGTCGATGCCTGCTACCGACTGCTCGGCACATTGGCCGGGCTGAACGGGCAGTACTTCACCGTCTTCCAGTTCAAACGCATGCACCGTTTTGCCGGGCAGTTGCCGCGCGCGCCGGTGAACCTGGCCGACCGCGTCGAGACGCTGCTCGCCGCGCCGTTGCCCGACGCTTTTGCGATGCTGTACGCGCTCGAAGGCGAGGTGCTGGCGCTGGTGGCCGAGCACGCGCCGCAGATCGATCTGACGGCCGTGCAGGAGCGGCGCCGGCGATGGGCGGCGTCGGCAGCGGTGGCGTGAAGGGCGGGCCTGCCGCCCGCGCTCAGCTGTCCGCGTGCAGCGGCGCCAGATCGGACGGCATCGTGCGCGTCCAGCTGCGCTCCAACTCCTCGAACTCCTTGTACGAGCCTTCCTGGACCTCGACGCGGGTCGCTGCATCTGCATCATCGTCATCGCCGGACGGTTTGCCGGCCTGACTGCGCGCCACGGCCGCGGCGTGCAACAGACGCAGTTGCCCGGCGAGTTGCTTCAGTGCCGGCGAAGGGTCTTCGCTGGCCAGCATCTCCGCCTGGATGATGGCCTTGGCCAGCACGGGCGCCGGCAACGCGCCCACGCCGTCCCAACCCTTGCGCGAAAGCTTGTCGTGCACGACGACCAGGTGGCGCAGCAGCTTGGAAGTTTCGTCGGCCCCTTGCGCCAACAGGCGCGCGCTCAACTCGTCGCACAGATGCGCTTGCGAGCGGTCCAGCCGCGAGGCGCTGCGTCTCTCGACGAGCACGACATGCGGCTGGCCGCTGCGCCACTCCAGCGTCACCGGCCGGCCGAGCGCGCCCTTGAGGCGTTTCAGCGGATGGGCCGCGCCCTTGCCTTGCAGCCCGGCGCGCCGCTCCTGCAAGGGCGGGTCGATCGAATCCTGGGTCGGGGTCGGCTTCCTGCGCATCGGGGTTCGGCTCCGTGTGGACGAGTCGTGGGGACGGCAGAAAGGGTAGCGGCGGCTTCGTCGGCTGCAAGCTCGCAATTCACGCCGGGGCAGCGGGCGCCGCTGTGGTGAATGGACGGGTCGGCGGCGGCGTGACGAATGGCCGAGCACGCCCCTCTCGTTCACGTGATCCGTTCAGGCTGAGGTATCGAAACCGGCGTTGAACCGCGCCGTTCAACCCTCGATCCCTCGGGGCGACCGGGGTTGTCGTGACTCCATATCATGCGCGGCTGTGTAAAGAAGGGCGGCGCGGCGCGACTGACCTTCTTCTGAAGGAGAACACTTCACCATGTCCAACATCCAATCGATCACGCTCGGCGGCGGCTGCTTCTGGTGCACGGAAGCGGTGTACGAAAACGTCGAGGGCATCACCGCGGTCGAATCCGGCTACAGCAATGGCCATGTCATCAACCCGACCTACGAGCAGGTCTGCGGCGGCGACACGGGGCATGTCGAAGTGGTCAAGGTCAGCTTCGACGCCGATCGCATTTCGCTGTCAGACGTGCTGGAAATCTTCTTCCACATCCACGACCCGACCACGCTCAACCGCCAGGGCAATGACCAGGGGACGCAGTACCGCTCGGGCATCTATTTCGATAACGCCGAGCAGGAGCGCGTGGCGCGCGAGGTCTGGGCCACGGCCAACGCAGCGCACAAGGGCAGGGTGGTGACGGAGATCAAGCCGCTGGCCAACTACAGCAAGGCCGAGGCGTATCACCAGCACTACTTTGCGCGCAATCCGGGCGCGGGGTACTGCGCCTTCGTCGTCGCGCCGAAGGTGGAGAAGTTCAAGAAGACGTTTGCGTCTCGTCTCAAGAAAGCCTGATGCTCGCGCTGCAAGGCCTCGAGTTCGCATG
>CADEEN010000271.1:0-3692 GCA_902826345.1 uncultured Burkholderiales bacterium
CCGCGATCGGCGTATCCGTCCGACCCGGAACGCCTGGCCTTCGTCGATCGGATGCTCAGCGGCGTCCGAGCGCTGCCGGGCGTTCGCGCGGCCGGCGCCACCACGAGCATCCCGTTCGGCGGCACGCGCGGCGACAGCGTGATCTGGCCCGAGGGCTGGACGCCGCGGCCCGGGGAGAGCTTCGTGTCGCCGTACCAGATTCGCGTGTCGCCCGGCTACTTCGCGGCGATGGGCATCGGCCTCGTGGCCGGCCGTGACTTCGATGGCAGCGACGTGGCCGACCGCCCGCTGGTCGTCATCGTCGACGATCGGCTCGCGGAGCGCTTCTGGCCGGGGCAAGACCCGATCGGCCGCTACCTGCTGCAGCCGATCACCCCCGAGGCCCTCACCAATCCGACGCCGGAGACCGTGACGCGTCTGCGAGTCGTCGGCGTGACCCGCACGATCAAGCAGTACGCACTCGTGACGCCCGCCAACGCGATCGGCACCTACTACTTCCCGTTCGCGCAGAGCGCGCCGGCGTCGTTCACCCTGGCGGTCGACAGCGCCGCGGGTGCCGCTACCGTCGAGTCCGACCTGCGGCGCGTGCTCGCCGGCCTCGATCCGCGCCTGCCGCTCTTCGACGTGCACGTCATGCACGACCGCGTGCGCGATTCGCTGCGGGCGCGCCAGGCCACGATGACGCTCGCGGTCGCCTTCGGTACGCTGGCGCTCGTGCTGTCGGCGGTCGGCCTGTACGGCGTGCTGGCGTATCTCGTCGCGCAGCGGACACGCGAGATCGGCATCCGCATGGCGCTCGGCGGCTCGGCGCCCGCGATCGCGGGGCTGGTGCTGCGCGAGAGCGTCACCGTCGTCATCGACGAGGTCGATGCCGACAATTGGGGCGAGGGCGGCGTGCCGGTGACGCAGCTGCGCGCGCAGCGACGTCCGTAGGACAACGCCGCATCGTGCGGCGCTCCCCCGCTTCGGGCATGGCGCCCGTCGGCGATGCCGCCTACAGTGCTTCGCCATGCGCCTGCTTCGACCCCACGCACACGGCTGGCAGCTCGCCGGGCTGGCGGCTGCCCTTTCACTGACGCTGCTGGCCGGTCCGGCCGGCGCCAGAGGCGTCTCCACGGCCGGCAATGCGCCGCCCGCGGCTGGCGCAGACGACGAGCAAGGCGCTGCCCTCATCGGCGACCTGGTGTTCCATGCCGACTTGCTCGCCGCGCTCGACCGCCTGTGCCCGCGACGCGAGGCGGCCGATTGGCACGCCACCCTCGGGCCGCTGCTCGACCAGGCAATGACGCCCGAGTTGCGCGAGCTCTCGCGCCGCCTCGGCGCCGACGCCGGCACACAACTCGTGCACGAGCGTGGCGGTTGCAAGTCGCGCGGCTTCGCGGTGGCGTACGACGAATCGAAGGACGAGTACCGGACGCTGTTGCAGCGCTGGCGCAGCAGCGAAGGTCAGTAGGTCGCGCGCCCGCCGGAGACGTCGAGCACCGACGCGGTGGTGAACGAGCAATCCTCGCTCGCCAGCCAGGCGATCGCCGCGGCAATTTCCTGCGGCTCGACGAAGCGCCCCATCGGGATCTTCGACAGCATGTAGTCGATGAACTCGGGCTTCATCTGCTCGAAGATGGCCGTCTTTGCGGCCGCCGGCGCGACCGCGTTGACGAGAATGTTCTTCGTCGCCAGCTCCTTGCCGAGCGACTTGGTCAGCGCGATCAGCCCGGCCTTGCTGGCGCTGTAGTGGCTGGCGTTCGGGTTGCCTTCCTTGCCGGCGACCGAGGCGACGTTGACGATGCGGCCGTAGCCGGACTTGATCATCGCCGGCACGATCGCATGGCAGGTCAGGTACGGCGCTACGAGGTTGACGTCGATCGTGCGCCGCCACATCTCGGGCGTGAGCTCCCAGGTCGGCGCGTTGCCGCCGGTGATGCCGGCGTTGTTGACCAGGATGTCGATGCGGCCGTGCAACGTCAGCGCGGCCTGCGTCGCCGACGCCACCGCGCTGGCATCGGTCAGCTCCACGCGTGCCGTGTTCGCCGGCGCGCCGAGCGCGGCCTTCGCCTTGGCCAGCAGCGCGTCGTCGATGTCCCACAGCACGACCTTCGCGCCGGAGGCGATAAAACGTTCGGCCACGGCGTAGCCGATGCCTTGCGCGCCGCCGGTGATGACGGCGATGCGGCCTTTCAGATCGACTTGGTTCATCGTGTTGTGTCCTCGATGTACTGGCGGATGATGTCTTCGAAGGAGTCGTCGGCCTTCAAACCCAGCGCATTCGCGCGCGCCGAGCTCGCGCCTTGGGGCCAGTTGGCGACGATGCCGGCGATGCGCTCGTCGCGCTGGAACCTGACCAGCGCGCGCACCTTCGCCCCCGCGACCGCTTCGAGCGCGTCGAGCATCTGCTGCACGGTGACGTTCAACGCCGGCAGGTTCAGCGCCAGGCGGCCGTTCAACTGTTCGCGCGAGGCTTCGTAGAGGCGGATCAGCGCGTCGATCGTGCGCGCCGGCGACGACACCGGGTGCGACACCGACGCATCGACCGGGCAGATCGCTTCGACGCCGGCCAACGGCTCGCGGATCACGCCGGAGAAGAACGACGACGCGGCGGCGTTCGGTTTGCCGGGGCGCACGGTGACCGTCATCAGCCGTGCGGCGCGGCCGTCGATGAAGCCCTTCCTCGTCATGTCGGCGATCAGCTGTTCGCACATCAGCTTTTGCGTGCCGTATGAGGTTTGCGGTGCGGGCAGCGTGTCGTCGGCCACGATCGCCGGCAGCGGCACGCCCGGGTCGGGCCCGAAGACAGCGACAGAGCTGGAGAAGACGATCCGCGGTGTGTTGCCCGCGGCGCGCAAGGCATCGAGCAGCGCGCGCGTCGAGTCGAGGTTCGAGCGCATGCCCAAATCGAAGTCGAGTTCGCACTCGCCGCTGACCGCCGAGGCGAGGTGGAACACGCCGTCGAAGCGCTCGGCTGCGAAGCCCGCGCAGTGACCGAGCAGCGGGCCGGTGAGCGCACGCACGCGCTTGTCGCGCGTCAGGTCATCGGGCGGTGCGAACTGATCGGCCAGTACGAGCTGCTCGACGCGCGAGCCCGCCAGCGTCTCGCGGGCGAGCAGCGTGCGCGCCAGACGCGCACCGATGAAGCCGGCGCCGCCGGTGATGAGCACCTTCATTTCTTCGCCATGCCTCTCATCCAGCCCAGTCCCGCCGAGGTGCCCGCACGAGGCCGGTATTCGCAACCGATCCAGCCGTCCCAACCGAGCCGGTCGATCAGCGCGAACAGGTACGGGTGGTTGATCTCGCCGACATCGGGCTCCTGCCGCTCGGGCACACCGGCAATCTGCAGGTGGCCGACGCGACCCGTCGGCAGGTACAGCTCGATCTTCTTCGCCAGGTCGCCCTCGACGATCTGGCAGTGGTACAGGTCCATCTGCACCTTCAGGTTCGGCGCGCCGACTTCGGCGACGATCTCGTGCGCGTGGTCTTGCCGATTCAGGAAGAAGCGCGGGATGTCGCGCGTGTTGATCGGCTCCATGAGGAAGTCGATGTCTTGCGCCTGCGCTGCCGCCCAGGCGAGGTTGGCGAGGTAGGTCTTGCGCAGCAGCGCACGATCTGCGCCGTCCGGCGCCAGGCCGGCCATCAGGTGGATGCGCGGGCAGCCGAGCGCGCGCGCGTAGTCGATCGCGCGCGCCAAGCCGTCGCGGAAC
>CADEEN010000271.1:3702-5985 GCA_902826345.1 uncultured Burkholderiales bacterium
ACGTGATGCCGCGCTCGCCCGCGGCCCAGTGGCCCGGCGGCGCGTTGAACAGCACCTGCTGCAAGCCATGCGCCTGCAAACGCGCGGCGATGTCGGCGGCCGGGTGCTCGTACGGGAACAGGTACTCCACCGCCTTGAAGCCGTCGTCGGCGGCGGCGGCGAAGCGGTCGAGGAATGCATGCTCGTTGTAGAGCATCGACAGGTTGGCGGCGAACTTCGGCATGTCAGTCCCGCGCCGGGCCGCCCCAAGCGGACTGACCGCCCTTCGGGGGCCGCGAGCGAAGCGAGTTGGGGGTCGTCATATCAACGTCTCCTTTTCACGCGCGACGGTTTGATCACCCCGCTGATGATCAATCGCCGCTCGCCGTTCAGATGATGTTCGATCGCCGCCGCGCGCGCTGCTTTCGCATCGCCGGCGACGACGGCGGTGACGATGGCGCGGTGCTCGCGCCGCACCTGCGCCATGAAGTCGGCGCGTTTGGATTCGTGGCCCTTGGTCACCGTCATCGCGTCGCGCAGATAGGCTTCGAGGATGGCGAGCAGGCGCACGAACTGCGGGTTGCCGGTGGCCTCGCCGATGCTGCGGTGAAACGCCAGGTCTTCCTCGACGCCGAGCTCGCCCCGTTCGGTGGCGGCGTCGATGGCCAGCAGCGCGCGCTTGCATGCCGCCTGCTGCGCGCGCGTGGCGCGTGTGGCGGCCAGCGCGGCCATCTCGCCTTCGATGACGCGCCGCAGTTCGACCATCTGCACCACCGCGTCCATCGACTCGAGCAGCATCGGGTCGAAGGCCAGCGCGCGGTGCGCCGGCGGTTCGGTGACGTACACGCCCGAGCCCTGGCGCGAGCGCACGAGGCCCTGCGATTTGAGCTGGTGCACCGCCTCGCGAACCACGGTGCGCGAGACGCCGTGCGCGGTGGCGAGTTGCTGCTCGGTGGGCAGGCGCGCTCCGGTGGCCAGCGCGCCGCCGTCGATCTGCGCCTCGATCAGCGCCGCCAGGCGATCCGAAAGGCGCGCCGTCTGCAGCTTCTCGGGAGCCAGTCGAGGGATGACTGGGGTATATACCGCAATTGACATGGTGATCGGGTCATCATACAACTTGCGTCCGCGAAACGGCAACGGGAAAGCGCACTCTTCGATGGCCAGCGTCAGCATCCGCAACGTGCAAAAGCGCTTCGGCGAAACCGCCGTGCTGCACGGCGTCTCGATCGAGATCCCCGACGGCTCGTTCACCGTGCTCGTCGGCCCCTCGGGCTGCGGCAAGAGCACCTTGCTGCGCATGGTGGCCGGGCTGGAGAACATCAGCGGCGGCGAAATCGCCATCAGCGACCGGGTCGTCAACCAGGTGCCGCCGAAAGAGCGCGACATCGCGATGGTGTTTCAGAACTACGCGCTGTACCCGCACATGACGGTGCGCGACAACATGGCCTTCTCGCTGACGCTGGCGAAGAAGGACAAGGCCTTCATCGACGAGCGCGTCGGCAAGGCTGCCGGCATCCTCGGCCTGGCGCCGCTGCTCGACCGCTTTCCGCGGCAGTTGTCGGGCGGCCAGCGCCAGCGGGTGGCGATGGGGCGCTGCATCGTGCGTGATCCGCAGGTGTTTTTGTTCGACGAGCCTTTGAGCAATCTCGACGCCAAGCTGCGCGTGGCGATGCGCACCGAGATCAAGGAGTTGCACCAACGACTGCGCACGACCTCGGTCTACGTCACGCACGACCAGATCGAGGCGATGACGATGGCCGACCAGATCGTCGTCATGCACGACGGCCGCATCGAGCAGACCGGCTCGCCGCTCGAGCTGTACGACCGGCCGGCGAATCGCTTCGTCGCCGGCTTCATCGGCAGCCCGGCGATGAACTTCATCGACGGCACGCAGCGGGACGGCGCGCTGGTCGCCGCCAACGGCGCGCGCCTGCCGGTCGCGGGGGCTCAGGCCGCCAACGACGGCCGGGCGATGGTCTACGGCATCCGCCCCGAGCATCTCGACCTCGTCGAAGGCGGCAGCGACGGCTTCGAAGCCGAAGTCGTCGTCATCGAGCCCACCGGCAGCGAGACGCAACTCTTCGCCCGCCTGGGCGAGCAGGAGATCGTCGCCATCTTCCGCGAGCGCCACGACTTCGCGCCGGGGCAGAAGATCCGTTTGAAGCCGCGTGCGCCGGTCGCGCATCTGTTCGACGCCAGCAGCGGCCAGCGCATCTAGCCGCACATCCATTGCAACCGAGGAGACACCTAGACATGTTCCAGAGCAACTTCAATCGCCGTCATGTGCTCAAGGCCGGCGCTGCC
>CADEEN010000272.1 GCA_902826345.1 uncultured Burkholderiales bacterium
AGCAGGAGCGTGAGGCGTTCTCCCGCGCCATCCTGAACAAAGAGAGCCGGCAGCTCGAGAGCTACTGGAACGAGCAGTACTTCCACGGCGTCTTTCCGCCCGCCGTCGTCTCGTCGTCCGAAGCCATGCGCCGTTACGTCGCGGCCGACCGGAACGCGATCGGCTACGTGTGGAGCGACGAGGTCACCCCGGACGTGCACGTCGTGCTCACCCTGCCATCGGGCCGTCAACCGTAGGCGTGCGCTGCCGGCCGTGGGAGCCGCGCCTTCACCAGCGCGATCACTGCCTCGACGTCGCCGCCTGCGGGATGATTGCTCGTGCGGACCTGCGCGTGCATCTCACCGATGGGCTGGTAGTGCGGCGCCGCGAGCGTCTGGACGATGGCTACCGTGGGCGTTCCGACCGCCGCGGCGAGGTGCATCGGACCGCTGTCGGGCGTGACGAGGACGGTGCATCGCGCCAGCAGCGCGGCGAAGTCCCGGATCCCCACGGTCGGGCTCACGACGATGCCGGCCGGTAGACGTCCACGGATGGCGTCGAGGGCGGCGGCATCCTCGGGCCCCGCGAATACGACGGCGCGCACGCCGACGTCCCGCACGAGCGATTCCAGGAGCGCGAGGAAGTGATCCGCCGGCCACCGCTTGCGGCCGCGTGCGCCGAGGCTCACCCCCACGACGGGCTTGCCGCGCGTCAGGCCCCACGCGTGCCAGCGTGCGCCGGCGACGGCCTCCTCGCGCTCGGTGAGCACGACACGCATCGTGCGTCGCACGGTCGGGATGCCGATGCTCGCCAGGAACGCGAGCAGGAGCTCCGACTTGTGGTGACTCCCGCTCGATCGCGGCACGAGGACGTTGAAGAGCCCTTGATAGCGGCTTCCCGCCGCGGCGACGCGTTGGCGACCCGCCGAGCAGCCGCACAGGAATGCGCCGATGAAGCTCGCGCCGCGGGCGCAATCGATCACGAGATCGTAGTCCTGGCGCCGCAAGTGGCCGACGAGTCGCCATAGAGACCGCGGCGCCAGCATCGTGCGTCGATCGACGCGGATCAGCTCGTCGACGTCCGGATCGTGCATGAGCAGCGGCGCGTAGGCGGCGGCGCATACGAGGTCGATGCGCGCGTGCGGCAGCTTCGCGCGGATCGCCGCAAGCGCCGGAGTGATCAGGAGGAGGTTGCCCATCCGGAAGTTGCTCCGCACGAGCAACACGCGACGGACGCCGCGCAAGTCGACGGAGCGCGCGAGCGTCGTGCGGCGGCCCGCGAGCAATCCGAACACGGCGCGCTTCAGGCGTCGCTCGACGCGCTTGCCCAAATCCATGCGTACCGTCGAGCACGCGATGTGCCACGAGCCATGCCGGGTCGAGGCCAACGTCCGCGGCGGTGACGCATGGCGCACCCTGCAAAAACCTGCAGTCGCTCGCGTCCACCGGCTGCAACCCGTTGCAGCGCGAGCCCACACCGGCACGGCTCCAGTTCTGGGAGCAACTCCTTCGCACCTGCATCGAGACACCCGCGCTGCCGCTGATGCCCGCCGACGAGCGTGCCATCGCCGATGCGGTGAAGGCGGTCGCGATGATGCCGCCCGCCCTGCGGCGCTTCTCGACCGTGCGGCAGAACCTGCCGAAGAGCGGCGAGAACAGCCTCTACGAACGCCTCGGCCGCTGGTGCCAGGGCGGCGCGCTCGGCTGGGTCTTCGACATGGCCGACGACCGGCTGGGCGAGCTGTGCGACGCGAAGGTCATCGGCATCGACACGACCGAGTTCCTCGACCTGCCCGAGGTGCGCACGCCGGTGATGCTCTACCTGCTGCAGGTGATGGAAGAGCTGGTCAACGGCGAGCGGCTGATCTACGTGATCTCCGAGTTCTGGAAGGCACTCGACCACCCGATCTTCAGCGACTTCGCCAAGCAGAAGCAGAAGACGATCCGCAAGCAGAATGGCCTGGGCATCTTCGACACGCAGAGCCCTTCGGATGTGCTGCGCCACCCGATCGACCGCACGATGGTCGAGCAGAGCGTCACCAAGATCTTCCTCGCAAATCCCGAGGCGGTGCGCGAGGAGTACGTCGAAGGCTTCGGCCTCAGCGAAGCCGAGTACGACATCGTGCGGAGCCTCGGTTCCCAGGGCGGCCGGCGCTTCCTCGTCAAGCAGGGACACGCCAGCTCGATCTGCGAACTCGACCTGTCCGGGCTCGACGACTTCATCACCGTGCTGTCGGCGACCACCGACAACGTCGCCCTGCTCGACGACATCCGCGCACGACACGGCAACGATCCGTTTCAATGGCTTCCCGTGCTGCTTTCCGAGGTTCAGGATAGAAGGTTTCGAACCTCAAGGAGTGCCGCATGAAAGCCGTTCGCCGTCTCCTCGCAGTGTGTGCCCTGGCGTTCGCCAGCGCATCGTCGATGGCGCAATACGTCAAGGGCAACGAGGCCGTCAAGGCGCTGCCGGATGGGACAAAGAAGGTCGAGACACCGCCGTTGCCGTCAGCGACCCTAGGCACGCCGTGCCCCGCCACCAAAGCCGGCTGTGCCGGCGGCGGTTGGAAGATGCTCGAGAGCATTGATGGGCTCGTCGAATGCACCGAGGTCTTCGCGCGCCCAGGGACTTGCCGCCCTTCGACCTACGGAGCGGAGAAGCGCTCGCGCGCGTGGATCGTGAAGGTGAAGGGCCAGTGGGCGCAATGCGAACGCCCGGACATTTCGGGCAAGTGCGTCAGCCTGAAGAGCTTCCCGATCAGCGCTGTTCAATAACGGAGCAGAGTCGTCATGTTTGCCTGGGTAGGTTCACAGTTCGATGCGGTTCTGAACACCTACGTGCTTGGCGTCGTCTCGGCGCTCATGACGGGCATCGCGCCAATCGCGCTGACTGCGATGACGCTGTGGGTCGCCCTATACGGCTGGGCAGTTCTTCGCAACGAGGTGTCCGAGACGCTGCCAGTCTTCATGTGGAAGGTCTTCAAGATCGGGCTCGTCCTCGCTTTCGCGCTGCAGTCCGGCTTCTACATCTCGAACGTGTCCGACACTGCGAACGCACTGGCAATGGGCGTCGCATCCACGTTCCTTCCGGCTGCGGTCGATCCCATGACGATCTCTTCGCCATATGCGCTACTGGATGCCTTCAACGACAAGGCCAGCAAGCTGGTGATTGATCTGCTGAAGGAAGCCGGCATCATGCGGCTCGACCTCTTGTTTTCTGCCGCGATCTGCTCAATCGGCAACGTCGTCTTTCTCTGCATTGCGATGTTCGTCGTCACGCTGGCTAAGCTGGTTCTGACGTTCGTCCTTGCCGTTGGTCCGTTGTTCGTGTTGTGCCTTGCATGGCGGCCGACGGCGCGATTCTTCGACAGCTGGTTGTCGATGGTCCTGAATTCCGTCGTGCTGACATGGTTCGCCTTCTTCGCCCTGGGCCTGAGTGCATTCATGGGTGATGCATTGGTGCAGGCCATTCAAGTCAACGGTGGCTTTCTCGGACCGACGTTCAACGTCGTTGGCGAGAGCCTGAAGTACTGCGTCGTGATGATCCTTATGGCGATCATCTGCTTCCAAGCACCAGGCCTCGCGTCCGCGCTCACTGGCGGTGCCGCCGTGCAGCAGGGCATACAGATGATCCAGAACGCGATGATGGTTTCGGGTCTGCGTTCCGCGTCGGCGGCGCGAAGTGGCGGTGCCGCCGCCGCAGCCGGTGGGGTGGTCCGAGCCGGCGCCGGCCTCCCGTACGCAGCGGGCCGCGCGACTGCCACCGCCGCTTCAACCGGCAGCCGCTTCGCCGGAACGATGGCCACCGGCGCAGCAGCCTTCGCCCGCCAGGGATACACCGCGGCACGCACCGCCGCCTATCGGCTCGCCGCGTTGCGCGGTCGGGCCTGACCTTCAACCGCCAAGGAGTATCGACATGCGATTTCGTCTCAAGCTCACCGCCGCGGCCTGCATCGTCGCCGCCGCCTTCACCACGACGCCCGCCCGCGCCAGCGGCATCCCGGTCATCGACATCGCCAATCTGATCCAGACCATCCAGCAGGTTCTGAACGACATCACCGAGATCCAGAACCAGGTGCAGCAGATCACGCAGTTGCAGGACCAGCTGAACAGCATCAACGGGTTCCGCAATCTCGGTCAGGTCTTCAACAGCCCGCTGCTGCGCAACTACGTCCCTGCCGAGGCCTACACGTTCGTCAACGCGGTCAACACCGGCGGCTACTCGGGTCTCACCGGTACCAGCAAGGCGCTGCGCGACGTGGGCATGGTCTACAACTGCATGGACCTCGCCGGCGCCGAACGCACCCGCTGCCAGGCCGCGCTCGCCGCGCCGTACCAGACCAAGGGCCTGCTGCAGGACGCGATGAAGGCCGCCGCCGGCCGCCTGTCGCAGATCAACTCGCTGATGGGCCAGATCAACGCCACCGCCGACCAGAAGGCGGTGCAGGAGATTCAGGCCCGCATCGGCGCCGAGAACGCGCTGCTCGCGCACGAGGTCTCGCAGGTGCAGATGCTGCAAGGCATGGCCGACAGCGAAGAGCGCATCGCCCGCTCGCGCGACCGCGAGCGCCAGTACCAGATGCTCGGCCGCACCGGCAAGGTCGCCGACTACCTGCCGTAGCGAGGTAGCTCCATGAGTGCCGTCCTGACGGCCGGCGGCAAGCCGGCCGGAGCCGCTGCATTGGCCGATGCGTCTCGGGCACCTGAGTCTGAAGCGGACTTCGCCGCGAACCGGTCCTGGGAGCTCGACCGCGCGCTGATGCTCGAACGCTCCGAGCGCCGCGCCTGGTGGGTCGCCATCGCCGGCTTCGTTCTCGGGCTGATCGGCATCGCCGCCGTGTTCGTCCAGGGCCCGCTGCGCCGTGTGGTCGAGATACCGATCGTCGTCGATCGTGTGACCGGCGAAGCCACGGTCCAGCAGCGCCTGAGCGTCGAGACCATTCCGCCGATGGAAGCACTCGACAAGCACAACCTCGCGACCTTCGTCCGCGCTCGCGAGGGCTACAGCTGGATGTTCCTGCAGCGCGACTTCGACCAGGTGGCGCGCATGGCGGTTCCGGCGGTGTTCAGCGACTACAACCGTCAGTTCGAGGGCGATGCTGCTTTGCAGAAGAAGCTCGGCCCAGCTGAGGACTGGCGCATCAATGTGATCGGCGTCCGGCTCGCCGCCTCGGGCCGCGCCGGCAACCGTGGCGAGGCGCAGGTCACCTATGACAAGGTCGTGCGGCTGACCGACCGCAATCTGCCGGATGTGACGACGCGCCACGTCGCCAGCGTCGTCTTCGAGTACCAGCCGAAGGTATTGGCGAAGGAGAAGGACCGGCTCGAAAACCCGTTCGGGTTCGTCGTGCTGGCCTATCGGTCTGATCCCGAGATCAACACCGCTGCGACGGGAGCGAAGCCATGAAGTCCGCCGCCGTCGTGGCGCTGCTCTGCGCGTGCTCGATGCCCGCGGCGGCGCAGACACCCAACGCTGGCCAGGCGAGCGATCCGCGCCTGCGCGAGGTTGTCTACGACTCAAAGGCGGTGGTCACCATCCCCGTCAAGCGCGGCGTCGTCACGTTGGTGATGCTCGACGCCGACGAAGCCATCGCGGAAGTCGCTGCGGGCCTCGGCGGCGACTGCACGAAAGCCGAAGCCGCCTGGTGCATCGCGGCGCAGCCGGGTGGGCGCAATCTCTTCGTCAAGCCGAAGAGCTCGGCCAGCGCATCCAACACCGTCGCGGTAGTCACTGATCGGCGCTCGCACTCGTTCCGGTTCGTGGTGCTCGCCGATGGCGACCCAAAGCCGCCGGTCTATCGCCTGGCCGTCAAGGCACCGGCAACGCGCACCGCAGTGCCCGCTCAGCAAGTGGCGCGCGATGGCCTGCCCCTTTCCCTGCTGGCACCCCTTGCCGCTCTCGCGCACGTTCCCACGCCTGCGACCCCGCAGCAAGTCGTGAGGGAGCGGCTGCAGGCCAAGGCTCAGGTGCTCAACAGCAGCTACTCGATCGCTGAA
>CADEEN010000273.1 GCA_902826345.1 uncultured Burkholderiales bacterium
GGGTAGTCGCTGCGACGCACCCGGCGTTCAAGGCCGGCGCATTCGTCAGCGTGGGCACCGGGGTTCAGGAGGTCGCGCTGTTCGCGGCTGACCAGTTGAAGCGCAGCGGCATGGTGAAGATCGACACGCGTCTGGGTACTTTGTCGCAATGGCTCAACGTGCTCGGCATGCCGGGCATGACCGGCTACTTCGGCCTGATGGACGTGGGCCAGCCGAAGGCAGGCGAGACGCTGGTCGTCTCCGGTGCTGCGGGGGCGGTGGGGCAGACCGTCGGCCAGCTTGCCAAGATCAAGGGCTGCCGCGTCGTCGGCATCGCCGGCGGTGCGGCGAAGTGCGAGTGGGTCGTCAAGGAGCTCGGCTTCGACGCCTGCATCGACTACAAGGCCGGCCCGGTCAAAGACGGCTTGAAGGAACACTGCCCGAGCGGCATCGACATCTACTTCGACAACGTCGGCGGCGAAATCCTCGACACCATGCTGACGCGCATCAACCGCAAGGCGCGCATCATCATCTGCGGCGCGATCAGCCAGTACAACAACACGACCGCCGTGCAGGGGCCGAAGAACTACCTGTCGCTGCTCGTCAACCGCGCGCGCATGGAAGGCATCGTCGTCTTCGACTATGCCGATCGCTACCCCGTCGCCGTCGCCGAGATGGCGGGCTACCTGAAAGACGGCCGCATGAAAAGCCGCGAGGATGTGGTTGAGGGCGGCGTCGAAGCCTTCCCCGAGACGCTGAACAAGCTGTTCTCAGGCGAGAACTTCGGCAAGCTGGTGTTGAAGGTGGCCGACGCATGAAGCAAACCACCACCGGCCCGCACACGGCCTCGATGGAGCAGCGCGTCGACGCGATCCAGGCCGCGCTCGACGAACGCGGCTTCAAGGCGACGCAGGCCGTGGACGAGCTCGGCCACAAGGCGCAGGAGGAATGGCTGCCGCGCAACGGCGCGCGTGTGGTCGCCAAGGCCTGGGTGGATGCGGCGTTTCGGGCTCGCTTGCTGGCCGACGGCCGCAGCGCAGTCGCCGAGCTGGGTTTGTCGCTGCCCAAACACCACCGCCATCTGGTCGCACTCGAAAACACGCTGCGCGTGCACAACGTCATCTGCTGCACGCTGTGCTCGTGCACCGCGTTCACGCTGATCGGCCTGCCGCCGGATTGGTACAAGGATCTCGAGTACCGCGCGCGCATCGTCCGGCAATCACGCACCGTGCTGCGCGAGATGGGGCTCGATCTGCCGGCCGACGTGGAGGTGCGCGTCTGGGACACGACCGCCGACACGCGCTACATCGTCATCCCCGAACAGCCGCTGCACACGCAGGGCTGGTCGGAAGAGCGGCTGGCCTCGGTGGTGACGCGCGATTCGATGATCGGCGTTTCGCGTCTTTGACGCGAGGAGAACAAGACGATGGACGGCATGCACGACCTCGGCGGCAAACAGGGCTTCGGCCCGGTGCGCTACACACTCGACGCTCCGGCGTTTCACGCGGCCTGGGAGGTGCGCGCCAATGCGCTCTACGCGCACGCGGTGCGGCTGGGCATCTTCAACATGGACGAGTACCGGCACGCCATCGAGCGCATGGAGCCGCGCCACTATGTCGGCGCGAGCTACTACGAGCGCACGCTGACGAGCCTGGCCACGCTGCTGGTGGAAAAAGGCGTGCTGACGCATGAGGAGCTGGACCGCCGTGCGCAAGGCGCCGTGCCGCTGGCCGCGGCGAGCGCACCGGGGCGTGGCAACGTCGCCGCACGTGAGCGCTTTGCGCCCGGTGACCGTGTGCGTGTGCGCAGCGACAGCGTGCCCGGCCACATGCGCCTGCCGGGCTACGTCCGCGGCAAGACCGGCGTCGTGGTCAGCGCGTCGCCGCCTTACCCGTTTCCGGATGCGCATGCGCATGGCGTGCCGGCGCAAGACGAGCCGACCTACGACGTGCGCTTTCGCAGCCAGGACCTGTGGCCCGGCGCGTGCGACGATGCGCTGGTGCACGTCGGCGTGTTCCAGAGTTATCTCGAACGAGCGCGTTCTTCTTCCGGAACCTGAACATGAACGACACCGCCAAGACCGCACCGCCCCTGCCCGACCGCTTGTCGGTGGACGCCACCAGCCCGCATCACGTGGCCGCGGTGTGCGAGCACGACATCGGCATCCGCTTCAACGACAAGGAGCGCGTCGATGTCGAGGAGTACTGCATCAGCGAAGGCTGGGTCAAGGTGCCAGCGGGCAAGACGGTTGACCGCAAGGGCAAGCCGGTGCTGATCAAGCTGAAGGGCAAGGTCGAGCCGTTCTATCGCTGAGCGGGGCGGCGACGCCTGCCGTTTTACAATTTCAGCTTCAAAAGCTGAAACAGCAAATCCATGGCCGCAAGACCGCTCCCACCGCCCGCGTTTGCCCGCCTGGCGCAGGCCCGGCTGCTGCGACTGGCGCGGGGCTTCCCCGTGGTCGTGCTGACAGGGCCACGCCAATCGGGGAAGACCACCCTGGCGCGCAGCGCATTCCCGAGCCACGCCTACATCTCGCTGGAAGAACTCGACGTTCGCGCCCAAGCCAGCGCCGACCCGCGCGGCTTCATCGAGCGTTGGCGCGGCGGTGTCGTCATCGACGAAGTCCAGCATGTGCCACAACTGCTGTCGTACCTGCAAACCGAAGCCGACGCCAGCCGCGACATGGGCCGCTTCATCCTCACCGGCTCGCAGAACCTGCTGCTCTCAGGTCAGGTCAGCCAAAGCCTCGCCGGCCGTGCGGCCTATGTGGAATTGCTGCCGCTGGCCTATGCCGAGGCGCCGCGACACTTTGCGGGATTCACACTCGACGCGCTGTTGACCACTGGCTTTTACCCCGCGTTGCACGACCGGCCAATACCGGCCAGCGAGTGGCACGCCAGCTATCTGGCCACCTATGTCGAGCGCGACGTGCGCCAGATCAGCCGCGTCTCCGATCTGCTGCAGTTCCAACGCTTCATGCGCCTGATGGCCGCCCGCTGCGGGCAGTTGCTCAACTTGAACGCCGTCGCGCATGACCTCGGCGTGGCGCAAACCACGGCGCGCGATTGGTTGGCCGTGCTCGAAGCGAGCTACATCGTCTTCCGTCTGCCTCCCTACTTCAACAACTTCGGCAAGCGCCTGGTCAAAACACCCAAGCTCTACTTCCACGACGTGGGGCTGGCTGCGCACCTGCTCGGCCTGACCAGCGCCGACGCGATGAACACCAGCCCGATGCGCGGCGCGCTATTCGAGAATCTGCTCATCAGCGAGTACACGAAGCACTGTCGCAACCTCGGTCTGAATCACGGCCTCTTCTTCTGGCGCGACAACGTCGGCAACGAGATCGACTTTCTGATCGAGCGCGCCGGAACGCTGTGGCCGCTGGAGTTCAAGTCCGGCGCGACGTTTCAGCGCGAGTGGCTGAATGGGCTGCACACCTGGGCTCGGCACGCCGCCGCGGCAAAGCGCGGAGAGCCGATGCTGATCAGCGCAGCGCCGGGCAATCAGTGGATCGACGGAGTGATGGCGGCGAATTGGCGCGACGCGGTGTCCACCCTGTACGGCGAACGCAAGGAGTCAACGATTTGAAGCAGAACGAATGGAAAGTGGCCGAGCTGGTTGTGTTGGCGTGGATCGCCGTACTGTTTGCAGGACTGGCCTACCCGGTTTATGGCTTGTTGCTTCGACCCGAGAAGGCCCCAGAGTGGACGCAGGCGATCGCCTCAGCAATCGCCATTGCCGCTGGAGCGGGATACGTTCGCTACCAGCATCGACTAGAACGGCAAGCTCGCGTGGACGAATTGCGCTCTTCACAGGCCCAAGCTGTCGCTCTACTCGTGTTCCAGTTTCGTGCGATTTCGTATGAGGTGGCGAACTGGCGAGCAGTGTTGGACACGATTCGGGAGAGCCCCTATCGGCATTTTGAGTTGCCGGGCAACAAGGCAACGACTACTGAACCAATGCCGCTTGAAAAAGTGGCATTCCTGCTTCAGACGAATTGGGCCTTGTTCGAGCAGTTGCAGCACTTGTGGGTTTCGTATGGCGATTGGAAATACGACATCGCTTTGAGAGCTGACGTCTATGTCAATCAAGTGCAACCACCGATAAAGGAGCAACACGTCAGAACAGGGATCGATCCGACACCGCAACAGAAAGCTGAGATCGCTGGACCTGTCCTTACTAAGATGCTCCGCAACGGCACCGACAACGTGTATGTCGCAACTGACAACCTTCAACATCTGCTGCAGTTCGGCTTGGGGCAGCAAGTGGAGCAGCAGCTACGGAGCATCTATCCGGAACTGAAGGAGGTAGCGCATTGGCTCAATGCCAAGAGCCACTCAGCAAGTTGAACGGCGCGCCAGCGTCCGCTCCAACGCGCGCACGCTGGGCGATGTGGCGCACAGCGCCTCGATCGGCCGGCAACGACAAGCGGCGAGCCCCCGCGCGCCCAAGGTGCGCACGGGGCTTGTCCGCTTTCGTCAGAAGTGGATGCCGCGCATCAATTGCTGCATCGCCACCGCTTCCGCCGACAACTGCGGCTTCGCCGACTTGTCCCCCTTGGCCGCCGACGAATCCGGGAACATGCGGAAGCTGGTGTTCATCGAGATTTGCGCCACACGCGGCGCCAGCGCGTGCAGCAGCTCGCCGACGATGCCCAGCCGCGTCGCGATGCGCACCGGCTTGCTGATGCAGGCCTGCGCCACCATGTCGGCGGCTTCTTCGGGCGACAGCGTCGGCACGTTCTTGTAGATCGCCGTTGGCGCGATCATCGGTGTGCGCACCAGCGGCATGTTGATCGTCGTGAAGGTGATGCCCTGATCGGCGAACTCGCTCGACGCGCAGCGCGTCCACGCATCGAGCGCCGCCTTGCTCGCCACGTACGCCGAAAAGCGCGGCGCATTCGTCAGCACGCCGATCGAGCTGATGTTGACGACGTGGCCCTTGCGTTTGGCGACCATGCTCGGCAGCACGCCCATCGTTACGCGCAGGCAACCGAAGTAGTTGAGCTGCATCGTGCGCTCGTAGTCGTGGAAGCGGTCGTAGCTCGACTCGATGGCGCGGCGGATCGAGCGGCCGGCGTTGTTGATGAGGAAGTCGACGCCGCCATGGTTTTCGTTCAGCAGCGCGGTGAAACGGTCGCAGTCCGCCATGTCGGCGATGTCGGCCGAGTAGGCGACGAACGAGTAGCCCTTGGCCTTGGCTTCCTTGCAGGCTTCGTCGAGCTTGTCCTGATCGCGGCCGCAGATGATGGTCACCGCGCCGGCTTCGGCAAACTTGTGCGCCGCGGCCAGGCCGATGCCCGACGAGCCGCCGGTGACGAGCACGATCTTGCCGGCCACCGTGCCTTTCAACGAGCGGTCGATGAAAAGGTCCGGGTCGAGGTGGCGCTCCCAGTAGTCCCACAGCCGCCACGCGTAGTCTTCGAGCTTCGGGCACTCGATGCCGCTGCCCTTCAAAGCCGCGTCGAGGTCGCGCCGGTCATAACGCGTCGGCCAGTTGATGAACTCGAGAATGTCTTCGGGCAGGCCGAGGTCCTTCATCACCGCGCCGCGGATGCGCCGCACCGGCGCCAGTGCCATCAAGCCCTTCTTCACGCTCTTCGGAATGAAGCCGAGCAGCGCGGCGTTGACGAACAGGTTCATCTTCGGCGCGTGCGCGGCCTTGTTGAAGATGTCGAGCACGTCGCCGACACGGTGGCCCATCGGGTCGACGAGGTGGAAGCACTTGCCCCTCAAGTCGGTCTTCGAATGCGCGATGTGGTCGATGCACGCGACGACGAAGTCCACCGGCACGATGTTCAGCCGCCCGCCTTCCAAGCCCACCGAAGGAAACCACGGCGGCAGCAACTGCCGCATGCGCTGGATCAGCTTGAAGAAGTAGTACGGGCCGTCGATCTTGTCC
>CADEEN010000274.1 GCA_902826345.1 uncultured Burkholderiales bacterium
TGAAGCGCGGCCTGGCGCTGCTGGTGCTGCTCAGCGAGTTCGCGCGCAAGGTCTCGCGCCAGCAGCTGGCCGCGCTGCTCTGGCCCGATGCGGCCGACGACGTCGGCCGCGCGCGCCTGCGCCGCCTGTGCCACGAGGTCAACGGCGTGCTCGCCGTGGACCTGATCGTCGGCGACGCCGATGCGCTCGGCTTTGCGCCGGGCCTGGCCGTCGAGTCGGACGTGGCCCTCGTGCGCCGCAGCGCGCAGCAGTTGATCGCGTCGCCGGGCGCTGCGCCGCCGTCCTCTGCGATCGACACGCTGCTGCAAGCCGACGCTCACGGCGTGCTGGCCGGCTTCCAACTCGACGCCGACAGCTTCGAGTCCTGGCTCGACCTGCGGCGCAGCGAGCAGCAGCGCCTGGTGCAACGCGCGCTGCACCGCGCGGCAGAGCAGTTGTGCGCCAACGGCCAGGCGCAGCTCGCGGCCGTTGCGGCCGAGCGTTTGATCGTGCTCGATCCGCTGGCCGACGCCGGCCACCTGTGCCTGCTGCAGGCGCGCGCGCAGCAGGGCGATGCCGCAGCCGTCGAGGCCGCGTACTTCGCCTGCGCCGAGCTGCTGCGCAGCGAGCTCGGCGTGCGGCCATCGGCGCAGATCGAAGCGGCGTACGAACGAGCGCGTGCGCAACTGGCGTCGGCGGTGGGACAGCCACGTGCATCGACGCGCAGCGCGCTGCCGCCGATCCGCTTCGCCGACACCAGCGACGGCGCCGTGGCTTACCTCGAACTCGGCAGCGGCGCGACGACGGTCGCCGTGCTCTTCGGCATCTGGTCGCATCTCGAAGTGGCATGGGAGGAGCCGCGCATCCGCGCCGTGCTCGACCGCCTGGCCGAGCGCTGCCGCGTGGTGCTGATCGACCGCCGCGGCACCGGCCTGTCGGAACGCCTGGCGGTGCATCAGCTGACGCGCTCCGGCGTCGAAGACGTGGATGCGGTGCGGCGCGCGCTCGGCGTCGATCGGCTCTGGCTGTTCGGCAACTCGGTCGGCGGCATGGTGGCCATCGACTACGCGGCGACGCACGGCGAACACGTCGAAGGCTTGCTGCTCTACGCCGTTGGCGCGCGCGGCAGCGCCACGCCCGATTTCCCCTGGGCGGCCAGCGCGCAGCAACTCGACAAGTGGCTGGCGGCGATGCACAGCGGCTGGGGCGGCCCGGTGGCGCTGGCGCAGTACGCGCCGTCGTTCGCCAGCGATGCCGAGGTGCAGCAGAGCTGGGCGCGCATGATGCGGCAGTCGGCATCGAAGCACAGCATGCCGCTGCTGTTGAAAGCCTTCAGCCGAATGGACGTGCGGCAGTGCCTGCCGCACGTGACGGCGCCGACCTTGATCGTGCAGCGCGAGGGCGACCGCATCGTGCGCGCCGGCGCGGCGCGTGCGCTGGCTTCGGCCATCGCCGGCGCGCGCCTGGTGATGCTGCCCGGCGACGATCACCTGCTGTGGCTCGGCGACTCCGCCGCGGTGATCGACGAGGTCGAACGCTTCATCGCGCAGCGCGCGCGCTCGGCATGACGCCGCCGTGGCTGCCGCGGACCACGGCGCAGGTCACGCTGCGACGGCTGCTGCCGTCCGACCTGCGCACCTTCCAGTCGTACCGGCAAGACGCCGAGATCGGCCGCTACCAGGGCTGGCAGTCGATCTCGGATGACGAGGCGGTCGCCTTCCTCAACGAGGTCGCTACCGAGCCGCTGCTGCAACCGGGGCAGTGGTCACAGATCGCGATCGCGCTGCCGCCGACGGACGCCCTCGTCGGTGACATCGGCGTGTGCGTCGCTGTCGATGGTGCACAGGCCGAGATCGGCTTCACGCTCGCCCGCGGCGCGCAGGGGCGGGGCCTCGGCGCGGCGGGGGAGGGCGCGGCGATCGCGCTGCTGTTCGAGCGCACGGCGGTGCAACGGATCGTTGCCATCACCGACGCGCGCAACGCAGCGTCGATCCGTTTGCTCGACCGGCTGGGTGTGACCTTGCTGTACAGCGAGCACGCCGTGTTCCACGGCGAGCCTTGTCTCGAACACCACTACGGCCTGGAGCGCAGATAGGCCATCGAGGGACGCGCAGCGGACGGCCGGCGCCGACGATGCCGGCTCTTCCACTCTTCGACGAAAGCGCTCCATCGTGAAAACCCAACTGCGCCTGCACACCCTCGCCCGCGCCATGCTCTGCATCGGCCTGACCAGCGTCGCCGGCCTTTGCGCCACGTGCGATTCCTACGAACCGGTCGAGCGCCGCGCCGCCGCCACCTGGTGCGCCGAGCGCTGCGACGAGGTGGTCACCGACTGGAGCCTCGCCGCCTTGCAGATCATCAAAGCCGGCGACGGCTACCAGGACCCGATGGCCGCGTCGCGCGCGCTGGCGATGATGCACTTGGCGATGCACGACGCCGCCAATGCCGTTCGTCCTCGCTACCAGCGTTATGCGCTCGGCAACCACGTCGCGACAACCGCCAAGGCCGATGCCGCTGTCGCCGCCGCGACCGCAGCGCACGACGTGATGGTGGCGCTGTACCCGCAGGCCGATGCGCTCACGCTGACCCGCATCGAGCTCGACAAGACGATGCTGCAAGCCGGCACCGGCGCCGACATCGCTGCCGGTGCGCAACTCGGCAAGGCCGCGGCTGCCGCGGTGCTGGCCAAGCGCGCCGGCGACGGCAGCAACGGCAGCCAGGCGTATGTCGAAGGCACGCAGCCCGGCCAGTACCGCTTCACGCCGCCGTTCAACTTCGCCGCTGCGCCGCACTGGCGTCATGTGACGCCGTTCGCGCTGACCAGCGCGGCGCAGTTCCGCACCGCGCCGGCGCCGGCGCTTTCGAGCGAGCACTACCGCCGCGACTTCGACGAGGTCCGCCGCGTCGGCGGCAAGGCGAGCACGCAGCGCAGCAGCGACGACACGCACTACGCCGCGTTCTGGTGCGAGTTCTCCGACATCGGCTGGAACCGCATCGCCCGCGCCGCGTCGGCACGCGTGAAGCAGGACCTGTGGCAATCCGCGCGCACCTTCGCGCTGCTCAACGCGGCGATGGCCGATGCCTACATCGCCGGCTGGGACTCGAAGTACACGCACAACGCCTGGCGCCCGGTGACGGCGATCCACCTCGCGGCGCAGGACGGCAACCCGGCCACGGCGCCCGACGCCGCATTCGATCCGCTGCTGACCACGCCACCGGTGCCCGACATGCCGTCGACGCACAGCGCGCTCGGCATGGCCGCCGCCGTCGTGCTGGCGCAGGCCTTCGGCCGCGATCACGTGGGCTTCAGCTTCGCATCGTCGAGCGCGCTGCCTTCGAATCCGGTGCGCCATTTCCGCAGCTTCAGCGAAGCCGCGCGCGAGAACGCCGATTCACGCGTCAAGGCCGGGTTGCACTTCCGCTTTGCAACGCAGGCCGGGCTCGAGTTGGGGCGGCAGATCGGGCAGCACACGAGCCGCCACCTGCTGCAGCCGCAGCACGGCAGCCAGGCGCAAGACGATTGAAGGCGGGCTCCTAAGCAGCCACCAGCACCGCCGCGCCGCGCGCGGCGGTGCTGGTGTGCGTCAGCGTCAACGTCTCGCCGTTCTTCAGCGCGCGCCAGCCGGCGTCACCTCCGGCCAGCGGCTCGGAGGCGACGATGCTGCCGCGCTCGCCCTGCTTGACGTAGAGCGTCGGCGGCGCGTCGTCGCTGGCGTGGCGAAAGACATGCAGCCGCCGGCCATCGGCCAGCGCGGCCGAGAAGCGCAGCGGCTCGGTGATGCCGTGCGCGCGCATCAGCGCCGCTGTCTCGTCGAGCGTGGCGCGCATGGCGTCATGCACGGCGACGCCATGCTGCTCGACGCGCGACAGCGCGAGCAGGAACAGCAGCTCCGAATCGGTCGCCCCTTTGCGCGCCGCATACAGCGCATCGGGCAGGCTCGCCTCCAGCGCGCGCCGCAGTTGCGCATAACCGCGGATCTGGCCGTTGTGCATGAACAGCCACTTGCCGTGTTGAAACGGGTGGCAGTTCTGGCGCGCGATCGGCGTGCCGGTGGCGGCACGCACGTGGGCGAAGAAGAGGTGCGACTTCAACGTGCGGGCCAGTGACAGCAGGTTCTCGTCGGACCAAGCCGGCATGACCTCGCGATAGACGCCGGGCTCGCTGCCCTCGCCATACCAGCCGATGCCGAAGCCGTCGCCGTTGGTGCGCGTCTTGGCCTGCTCGCTGCGCAGCGATTGGTTGAGCAGCGAATGCGCGGGCCGGCAGATCAGCTCGTCCATGAAGACGGGCTCACCAATGTAGGCGACGAAGCGGCACATGCGGCGACGGTAGCCGCCGCGCGCCACCGCCAGCAAGGCGCGAAGCGCACGGCGATACTCGCCGCGTGAGAAAGTTCTTCACGGATGTGTCGCTGGCCGCGGTGGTGGCCGGTTTCGTCGCCGTGCTCGTCGGCTTCACCAGCTCGGTGGTGATCGTCTTTGCCGCCGCGCAAGCGTTGGGCGCAACGCCGGCGCAGGCGACCTCCTGGATGTGGGCGCTGGGCATCGGCATGGGCGTGACGTCGATCGGCTTGTCGCTGGCCACACGGCAACCGGTGCTCACCGCATGGTCCACGCCCGGCGCGGCGCTGCTCGCCGGCACGAGCGGTGTGGCGATGGGCGAAGCGGTGGGCGCTTTCATCGCCTGCGGCGCGTTGATCGTCGTCGCCGGGTTGACGCGCGGCTTCGAGCGCGTGATGGACCGCATCCCGCAGGCGATTGCCGCAGCCTTGCTCGCCGGCGTGCTGGCGCGCTTCGGCATCGACGCAGCGGGCGCGACGACGACCGCACCGCTGCTCGTCATCGTCATGGCGCTGGCCTTTCTCTGCGGTCGCCGCTGGTGGCCGCGCTATGCGGTGCCGGGCGTGCTCGTCGTCGGCATCGCCGTCGCTGCACTGCAAGGCCGCCTGCAATGGGGCGCCGTCGACGCGAGCGTCGCGCTGCCGGTGTGGACGCCACCGCTGTTCACCTGGAGCGCATTGATCAGCGTGGCGCTGCCGTTGTTCGTCGTCACGATGGCATCGCAGAACCTGCCCGGCGTGGCCGCACAGCGCGCCGCGGGCTATGCGACGCCGGTGTCGGCAAGCATCACCGCCACCGGCGCGGCCACCGTGCTGCTGGCGCCGTTCGGCGGCTATGCGTTCAACCTCGCCGCGATCACCGCGGCGATTGCGATGAGCCCCGAAGCGCACGCCGATCCGGCCAAGCGCTACACCGCTGCGGTGATGGCGGGGGTGTTCTACGTCGCCATCGGTCTTGCGGGCGGCGCGGTGGTGGGGTTGCTGCAAGCGTTTCCGAAAGAGCTCGTGCTCGCCATCGCCGGTCTCGCACTGCTCGGCACGATCGCCGGTGGCTTGGCCGCGGCGTTGAAGAGCGAGACCCATCGCGACGCAGCGATCCTCACCTTCCTCGTCACGCTGTCCGGCGTCACGCTGCTCGGCATCGGCTCGGCGTTCTGGGGCGTCGTCGCCGGCACGATCGCGCTCGTTGTGCAACAGTGGCGGCCGAAAGGATTCGTTTGATGGACATGCTTTTCATCGCCGACGCGCTCGAACTCTTCAAGCCGTACAAGGACACGACGTTTTCGATGATGCGCGAGTGCGCGAAGCGAGGTCACGTGCTGTGGGCCTGCGAGCCGAAGCACATCGTCTGGCAACTCGGCGGCCGTGTCACCGCACTGGCGGCACGGCGGGTCACGCTGACCGGGGGTGAGGACGACTGGTTCGCCGTCGAACAGACGCGAGATGTCGTGCTCGCCGAAGTCGGCGCGGTGCTGATGCGCAAGGACCCGCCGTTCGACAGCGAGTACTTCTACGCCACGCACCTGCTGCAACAAGCCGAGCGCGAAGGCGCACGT
>CADEEN010000275.1 GCA_902826345.1 uncultured Burkholderiales bacterium
ATGCGCGATGACACGGTGGGTGTGGGCATGTCTGCTCGGGTCCGAAGAGAAAAGCGGGGCCCGAAGGCCCCGCAAGAATGAACAAGCTGCTTTGCGCCGACCTCGCCCGACCCCATGAAAACCATCAGGTCGCGCGCAGCAGGCTGGCGAAGTGTATTGCTGTCTATCTAAGTCTGTCCAGCGCGATGCAGGCGTGGGCGCACGGGTTGCACACCTCGATGCAAGGGATGGCAGTGTCGATGCATGACGATCTCCGCGCAGCGGCGCGCCGTCGGTAAGACCTGCTGCAATAGCTACCCCAACAATCGGTCAGCGCGCATGCACATGGCTGGCGCGGCTCATCGCAGCCGACACTCGACGGCGATCGATTCGATGTCGTCGAACAGACCGGTGCGCCAGGTCATGTCGGCCACTTTCGCGCTCGCGGCCAGCACGGTGGACGGGGCGCGCAGGTTCTCGGCGTCGTAGGTGGTGACGCGTGCGCCCGGGCCGACGATCACGCTGTCCCAGTCGCGCCACGGCTTGCCAGTGCGCTGCATGCTGAGCAGGTTGAGCGGCCCGAGCAGCATCAACTGGTCGCCGCTAAAGTCGACGCCGTCGTAGAAGCTGACCCAGCAGCCGTCTGCCGCAGGCCGCAGACTGGACGTTGCGGGCGTGCTCGCTTGCGCTGCCGGGACGACCTGCACTTGCGGGCTGCGTGGCCCGTCGGCAGCCGGCGCGGTCTGCGCCCACGTCGCCTCGCCCCAGCCCGACACCAGGCCGATCGACAGAGCGGCAAATGCAATCTGCAGGTTCGGCATGGCGCGCTCTCTCCTTGGGTCAAACGTGAGCCATTGGGGCAAGGCGTGTGCCTTCGCCGCACCACGTCCTCACGGCCCACCCGACGCTGCCAGGCATGCGCCTTGCCAAGCGGTGACATGAGACGTCTTCTTCTTCGCGGCCCCTCGTTGTTCGTCGTTGTCGCGGGCAGCGAGGTCGCCTGCCTGCACCGGCGTGAGCCGCCGTAGTCATGGCGCGACGCATCGCCGCCCCCATTGGCGCCGCAAGCCGCCGGCTCGGCATGGTGCTGCTCGCTGCGACAGCGCTGCACCATGCCGCTGCCGCAGCGGCTGCAACGCAGGCGCCTCGCATTCGGCAGGATGGCGGCGTGGCCTACGTCGATGGCGGCGCCACTCCGCTTCAATGCTCGCAGGCGCTCGGTCTCGGGCGGGAGATGAATCTCGGACTCGCCTTCCAGTACGGACCCGATGCCGCGGCGCTGTCGGACGTACGCTTGACGTTGACCGACGAGTTCGGCCAGACCGTGCTCGACCTCGACTCCGCGGGCCCGCTCGTCTTCGCGCAGCTCGAGCCCGGGCGTTACCGCGCCCGCGCTTCGGTGCGCGGGGTGTGGCTGCGACGCGAAGTGCAGATCGTCGGCGACGAGCGACAACAGGTGGTGTTGACCTTCCCTGCGTCGGCCGCGCCGCTGATCGGCCGCGGCGCCGTCTGGCCGTGTCGCCCTTGATGCCGCCAAGGCGGCTTCGGCGCTGATGCTCGGCCTGCGCCCGCTCTGGCAGCGCCTGCGCGGCAGCCTGTGGTTCGTGCCGACGCTGCTGGTTGCCGGCGCCGCCGGGCTGGCGATGGCGCTGGTCGAGTTGCACACGCTGCTGCCGCTCGATCTGGCGCAGAGCGCGCCGCGGCTGTTCGGTACCAGCGCCGACGGCGCACGCGGCATGCTTGGCGCGATCGCCACCTCGGTCATCACGGTGGCCGGCGTCGTCTTCTCGATCACCATCGTCGCCCTGTCGCTGGCCTCGACGCAGTTCTCGCCGCGCGTGCTGCGCCACTTCATGAATGACCGGCCGACGCAAACGGTGCTCGGGGTCATGGTCGGCGTCTACGTGTATTGCCTGATGGTGCTGCGCACGGTGCGCACCGGCGACGAGGGTCCGTCGTTCGTGCCGTCGCTGGCGGTGTTCGGCGCGCTGCTGTTGGCATTGCTCAGCGTGGCGATGCTGATCTTCTTCATCCACCATGTCGCCGAGTCGATCCAGGCCTCGTCGATCATCGACCGCATCGCCGACCAGACGCTCGAAGCGATCGAGCGCCTGTTCCCCGAGCCGATCGGCGAGCCCGCTGCGCCCGAGGCACAAATCGCTGCGCAACTGCCGCGCGAGTGGACCGAAGTGCCGTCGCCGGCAATGGGCTACGTGGTCGATGTCGATGCGCAGGAGCTGTTGGCTTTCGCCACCGAGCACGACCGCATCGTCGAGTTCGTGCCGCGCATCGGCGAGTTCGTCGTCGCCGGTGCGCCGCTGGCCCGCGTCGCCGGCCCTGCCGTCCTGCCGCAGCAGGCCGTGCAGCGCCTGCAGCGCATCGTCTCGCTGGACAACCAGCGCTCGGTGGACCAGGACGCGCCGTACGGCGTGCAGCAGTTGGTGGACATCGCGCTCAAGGGGCTGTCGCCCGGCATCAACGACCCCACCACCGCCAGCGCCTGCATCGACCGGCTGACGGCGGTGCTGATGCGCCTGGCCGGCCGCCGCCTGCCCGGCCCGTATCGCCAAAGCGATGGCGTGCTGCGCGTGATCGCCGCCGGGCCCAGCTTCGAGTCCATCGCCGTGCTCGCCTTCGATGCCATCACCGCGCAGGCCGGCAACAACCGCGATGCGCTGACGCTCGAACGGCTGATCGCCGCGCTGGCGCGGGTGGCCGGCGTGGCGCAAGAACCCGTGCGGCGCGAGGTGCTGCAACAGCGGCTGGCCGTGATCGACGAGACCATCACCCACTGCATCGAGCTGCCGTCGCGCCAGGCGGCCTTGCGCGAACGCAGCGCACGCGCCGCGCACGACGCGCGTTGAGCGGCAAGGCGACACTCCTGGCCTCGTGCCTCGCACGCCGAGGAACGTTGCGAGATGCATTGGGCTCAATAGACTGAGTGCGCTACCCTCGGAGAGTCACCATGACCCCCATCCGGATCGCTTCGGCTTGTGCCGTGATCACGCTGCTGGCGGCTTGCAACACCACGGCACCGACCTCGCCCCCGACGCCCGCAGCGGCACCCCCTGCCCAGCCTGCCGCCCCTGCGAATGCCGGGGGTGCAGCGGCGCCGGCCGCTGCCGTCGTCGCGCCGATCCCGGCCCACCTCGACCCGCGCAACCCGATCGCTGCCGAGCGCAGCGTGTTCTTCGACTACGACGACTTCTCGGTCAAGCGTGAGTACTTCCCGCTGATCGAAAGGCACGGCAGGTACCTCGCCGCCAACCCGTCGCTGAGGATCAAGATCGAAGGCAACGCCGACCAACGCGGCAGCGTCGAATACAACCTGGCGCTGGGACAGAAGCGCGCGCAAGCCGTGCTCTCGGCGCTGCGCCTGCAGGGTGCGCGCGACGCCCAGATGGAGGCCACGAGCTGGGGCGAGGAGCGGCCACGCAACACGGCAGAGGATGAAGCCGCCTGGGCCGAGAACCGCCGCGCCGACGTGGTCTATCCGCGGTGATGAGCGCGGGCCGGTGAGCCAGCGACTTGCCGTGTGATCAGGCTCGCGATCGGCGGGAACACCAACGCCAGATCTCAGCGCACGCTGTACTCCACCAACTCCATGCTCGTCGATTGGTGGAGCGCGCCGCCAACCGTCGTCGTGATCTCGTGCTTGACGATGCGCTTGACCTCGCTGGCGTACCAGAGGCGGTGCTCGGTGACGACGACGCCGGACTTCGCCGCGCCGCGCGCTTGCGCCTGGCCGCGCAGCACGATCTTCTGCGCACGGAAGGTGCCGGCCGCGACCTGCACCTTTTCTTCGTCTTCGACGCTGGCGCGCAGCGGCACCGTGGCCTGCTCGATCTGCTGCGACAGCTCGGCGCCGCGCAGCGCCGGTCCGATCAGGCCGGCGGCCTGCAGATAGGGCGAGAACTCGGCCGGCGACAACGCTGCTGCGTCGTGCACGGCGCTGAACGACGGCGCGAGCGCGACGCGCGCGCTGCGCGCCGTCGCGTCGGCGCTGGTCGTGCGGCTCTCGGCGATGCCCTGCGCGCTGACCTGCTCGACCTTTGCCGTGACGAACAAGTCGCCGAGGCGGAACTGGTCTTGCACGCGGTAGCGCCAGCTGTCGCCGACCCGCGGTAGCTTGTCGCTCAGTGCGCTTGCCACCGACACCGCGGGCGCTGCCGCATCGAGACGCGACTGCGCCAGCGCAGCGAAGCGGCCGCGCGGGTACTGGCGCAAGTACGCGCGCAGATCGTCCGCACGACCGGCACCCTGCACGCTGTTCCAGAACGCGAGCTCGGCTGCGGCTTCGACATCACCGACACCCTCGCGCGCACTCGCCAGCGCCGGCACGAACGAGAACTCGCCTTGCAGCGATGAGCTCTCCCACGGCACCTGCGCCTCGCGCGAGGCGCGCACCACGGCTTCGCGCACGCGCTTGAAGACATGCTCCACCGGCAGCCCGGGCGTCAGCACCTGGCGCGCCAACTGCTGCGCATACAAACCGTTCTTGTCGTTGACGCCGCCCAGGCCATCGGCGGCGAGCTTGCCGGGCGCGGTGGCGTATGCCAGCAGCGTGCCCACCGGCGCGTCCATTTGCGCCAGGCCCTGCGCGCTGTGCACGCTCTTGCCTGCAAAGGGGTTGTTGCGGCAGGCATCGAGGATGACGATGTTGACGCGGCTCTTCGCCGCCGACATGCGGCCGAGGATGAAGCCGATGTCGATGCCGGCCAGCGGGATCTCGTCTTCGCTGCGCATCTCGGCATCGATCGGGATCAGGTAGTTGCGGTCGCGCAGTTGCAGGCCGTGGCCGGCGTAGTAGAGCACCGCCACCGCGTTGTCGTTCAATCTTTCGCCGAAGGCGCGCAGCGCGCCGAGCAGGCCGCGCCGGTCGAGGTTCTCGGCCAGGGTGACGTCGAAGCCGGCCTGCTTCAGCGACGTGGCAACGAGCCGAGCATCGTTGACCGGGTTGTCGAGCGGGTCGACGCGGTAGGCGGCATTGCCGATGACGAGCGCGACGCGCTGCTCCTGTGCGCACGCAGCGCCGCAGCACCAGCAGAGGATCAGCGCCAACCACCAGCGCTTCATAGGGCAACCTTCGCGCCGTGGCGCTCCGGTATGGGCGCTTTGGAGCGGCCATGCGCGCTCATCTCGGCCCGTCCAGCAACGTCGCCAGCGCGGCCGGCGCGGGCATGCCGTCGAAGATGAGAAAGTCCTTCGCGCTCGCAGCGCCGTGGCACCACCAGGCGCTGCACGCGGCGCGCGCGTTCAGCAAGTCGGCGGCCAGCAGCTCGTCGGGGCGCGGCGCCGGCCGCAGCGGCGGCGGCAGCAGCGCGCCGAGGCATTCTTCGAAGTCGTCCAGTGTGTGCTCGTTGCGTTGCGTGAAGCGCATCGCCGCGACGACGCTCGTGAACCAGCGCCGCGCTGCGATCGCCTGCGCCAACGACAGCATCGGCTGCGCCACCGTGAGCGGAAAGCGGCGCCCGGTGCGGTCGGTGCTCGGCATCAAGAGGCCGCCCCAGGCCAGCGCGTCGACCACGCCGGGGCTGAGCCAGAAGCGGCGCACGGGCGCCAACGCGCCGTCATCGGACGCGCGGCGCGCATGCGGCATGTCGTGCAGGCCGGCCTGCAACCACGCGTCCCAGGGCTCAACGAAGGCCGGCGGCAGGCGGCGCACCGCAAAGTCGCCGAGGCCCGGCAGCTTGCCGTACCAGCCCGCTGCGCCGGCCGACGGTGAAGGCGCGTCGGCAGCCTCGTCCGCTGCCGCGGCAGCGGCGTTCACAACTTGTTCGGACATTGAAACGGCTCCAGGTCTTGTCGCAGCAGCGGGTTGTGGGCGCCGGCGCTGCGCACTTCGAAGCGCGCCTTGCGGCCCTCGATGTCGAAGCTG
>CADEEN010000276.1 GCA_902826345.1 uncultured Burkholderiales bacterium
CGGGCACCTGGTGGACATCGGGCGCAAGGTCGTCGAAGCCAAGGTCGAGCGGCCTTTGATGGAGCGCCTGACACGCACGGCACTGAAGGAGGGCCTGACCTCGCCGCTGTTTTCTCCGGCGATGAAGCTCGGCCAGATGGTGCGGCCGCTGCTGCCGGCATCGCTGAAGAACAAGGTGCCGGCGAAGCAAGGCACCCGCGCTCATCAATGGCCGACACGCGCCCACACGCGCAAGGTGCTGATGCTGATGGGCTGCGTTCAGCCGGCGATGATGCCCAACATCAACGCCGCCACGGCGCGCGTGCTCGACGCCGCAGGCATCCAGACGCTGGTGGCCGACGACGCCGGCTGCTGCGGCGCGATCCGCACGCACTTGAACGACGCCGACGGCGGCTTGAACGACATGCGGCGCAACATCGACGCCTGGTGGCCGCTGGTGCAGGGCCTCACGTCCGCCGGCACGGTCGAGGCGATCGTGATGAACGCCTCGGGCTGCGGCGTCACGGTCAAGGAATACGCGCATCACTTGGCGCACGACAGCGCCTATGCCGAGAAGGCAGAGCGCATCAGCGCGCTGACGAAGGACTTGTCGGAGCTGCTGCCGATGCTCATGCCGGCGCTGAAGACCAAGCTGCGTTCAGCGCCACGCAGCAAGCTGGCGTTTCATCCGCCGTGCACCTTGCAACATGGGCAGCAATTGCGCGGCGGCGTCGAGAGCGGCTTGCGTGAACTCGGCTTCGACATCGGCGTGGCGATGAACGAGAGCCATCTCTGCTGCGGCTCGGCCGGCACCTACAGCGTGACGCAACCGAAACTTGCGTATGAACTGCGCGACCGCAAGCTCGCCAACCTGGCGCCGCTCGAAGCGCAGACGATCGTCTCGGCCAACATCGGCTGCATCCAGCATCTGCAGACCGGCACCGCCACACCGGTGCGGCATTGGGTGGAGGTGCTGGACGACGCGCTGGCCTGACGTCAGCCGAGCGCCGTGGTGACGATCAGCGCGACGGCAAAACACCCGCCGAGCACGCAGCCGGCAAGGACCTTGAGTGCTGTTGCGGCATCGTTCCACATGTTGATCTCCCTCTCCGCTTCACGCCATCCGTCTTGGTGACGGCGTGGTAGAGATGTTCGGCGGCCGCTTGGAAAAACGCTGTGATCGATGCACGCGATCCGCCGCGGCGACGGCGCAAGCAGTGACCGATTGCAGCGCCGCACCGTGCAGCCGCAAGCGGTGTATCCGGACGTCAATGCGTTGCGACGGATTTCACGCGCAGCGCCAGCAGCACGCCGGCCACCAACAGCGCGATGCCGACGAGCGTGGCCGCGCCGGGCATCTCGCGTCGCCAGGCGAACGCGTAGGCCAGCGCGGCCAGCGTTTCGAAGACGATCAACTGGCCCATGACGTTGGTCGGCAGGCGCTGGCTGCCGGCGTTCCAGCACAGCGTGCCGAGCCACGACGCGAGCAGGCCGAGCGCCGTCATCAGGCCGAAGAACAGCACGGGCGTGGGCCCGAGCGGCATGGCGAAAGGGCTGCCGTCGAGCGCGTTCCAGCCCCAGAACAAGCCGAAGCCGAGCGCGGCCAGCGGCAGCGTGGCGATGCCCTGCGCGGTGGCCCACGCAGTGGCCGAGCGGTCGGGGTGGGCACGCATCCAGTCGGCATTGCGGATCGGATACCAGGTCCAGCAGACCACGGCGCACACAGCGAGCAAGGCGCCGATGGCGTAGCGGCCGAGATCGGCGTTCGCATCGGCGCGCAGGCGTTGCAGCTCGACCTGGTTGACGCAGGCGATGCCGGCGGCGATGAGCAGCAGCGACGGCACGAGCTTTGTCCACGGCAGCCGGCCGTCACGCGCGTGGTCGCGCAGGTTCGACGTGATGGCGATCACCACCGGCAGCGTGCCGATGATCATCGTCGGCAGCGGGCCGCCGGCACGCTGGATCGCTGCGGCGAGACACAGGTAGTAGATCAGGTTGCCGACCAGCGACAACTTCAACGCCTCGACCCAGTCACCGCGCGTCAGTTGCGCCAGACGCGCACGATCCCACCATGCCAGCGGCAACGCGATCAGGCCGAAGGCGAGGTAGCGCGACACCGAAAGCAGCGCGGCAGGGTACTCGGGCAGCATCAGCGGCGCGACGAAGACCAGACCCCACATCAAGCCGGCGGCCAGCGCGAAGAAGGTGCCGGCGACAAGGTGGTTGCTCGGTGTCATCGGCGGTGAGTGTGAGTCAGCAAAGCGCCTCGGTCTTGTACGGTATTGCGGCGCATGAACGGGGCCTGACCCACGATCGCGCCGTTTGATTCAGGGACCGACCCTGATCGCCCGCACGGGCTTGGCCGCGATGCCGCAGCGCATGGACGACGAGATCGCGCAGCTGCGCCGCGGCATGGCGGCCGGCGATGTCTCGTCTCGCGACGACTTGCAGCGCGTGCTGACACAGATCGACACGCAACAGCCGGCAGACGTGGCGGCCAGCCCCTGCGGCAGAGCAGACGGCGTTGCGGGCGCAGGCGCTCGACAAGCTGGTGAACGAGTGGATTGCCGAGGAGGTCAAGCGCGCCGGCTGACCTGCGCCCGATAGCGCGCCGGCGTGACGCCGTAGCGGCGCACGAAGGCGTGCGTCAGATGGGCCTGATCGGTCAGGCCGCTGGCCGCGGCCACCTGCGCCGGCGCTTCACCTGCCGCGAGGCGCTGCTTCGCATCGAACAGGCGCAGCGCCATCAGCGCCTGCTGCGGCGTCGCATGGTGGCGGGCCTTGAAGGCGCGCAGGAAGTGAAACGGCGACAGGCCGGCCACGGCGGCCAGCGTGTCGAGCGAAAGGCGCTCGGCCAGGTGCGCGCGCATGAAATCGAACACGGGCTCGAAGCGGTGTGCGGCTTCTGGCGCCGGCTCGCCGCCGATGCGCGCATGCGCACGCAGCGTGTCGAAGATCTCGGCCAGCGTGCTGTCGAAGGCCAGCGGCTCGTCGCAGCACCACAGCGCGGCGAGCAACCGGCCGACGCGACGTGCGCGCGGCACGTCTTCGACCACGGCGGCGTCGAAGCTCCAGCCGACGCCGGTGAAAGCGCGGGCTACGTCGGCATCGATGTAGATCATGCGGTAGCACCAGCCGCCCGGCGTCTCGGCGCGGCCGGTGTGCAGCTCGTCGGGGTTCATCAGCACGAGGGAGTCGGCCGGCGCCAGGTGATCGCTGCCGCGCAAGCGAAAACGTTCGACGCCGCGCTCGATGGCGCCCAAGCCGAACGCTTCGTGCGTGTGCGGCTCGAACGCATGACGCACGATGTGCGCGCAGTACAGCTCGATACCACCGCGATGGGCTGCGCGCTTGAATTCGGCGCGGTCGCTGGCATGCTCGAAGCAATCGGGGACGGCTTGCACGGCGCTAAGCTCTATCGATGAAGGCAGTACTCATGGCAACAGGATACGCGCGCGCGCAGCGCTGGGCGGTGTGCGCGTTGATGGCGCTCGTTGCCACCACTGCGAGCGCGGTCGGCAACACCGCGTCAACCGCCGAGAGCCGCAAACTGCACGCCCTCTTCGAGCGCCACTGGCAGTACGTCGCGCGCACCTACCCCGAGGGCGCCACCTACCGCGGCGATCATCGCTTTGGCGGCCAACTCACCGAGCAGTCGCCCGCTGCGCGCGCGGCGCAGGACGCGGCGGTGAAACGCTGGCTCGCCGAAGCGCGCCGCATCCAGCGCACCCGCCTCGCGCCCACCGACCGCGTCTCGCTCGATCTCTTCATCAGCAATCAGCGGCGCGCGATCGCGTTGATGCCGTATGCCGGCTACCGCTCGATGTCGATCGGCGCGCTCGGCGGCGCGCAAACCGAGTTCGCCGATCTGATGCAGGTGACGCCGATGGACACCGCAGCGCAGGCGCGCCAGTTGCTGCAACGCTTCGCTGGCCTGCCGCGTCGCAAGGGCGACGAGATCACGCAGCTGCGCGAGGGCCTGCGCCTGGGCTGGGTGCCGCCGCGCGAGGTGCTGGTGCGCGCGCAGGAGCAGCTCGACAAGCAGCTCGCACCGGCCGTGGCAGACAGCCCGTTCTACGAACCCTTCAAGCGGCTGCCGGCATCGATGGCCGCGGCCGAGCGCGACGCCTTGCAAGCCAGCGGCCGCGAGACGATCGGGCGCGACGTGCTGCCGGCGCTGCGCCGACTGCGTTCGTTCATCGCCGACGAGTACCTGCCCAAGGCGCCGGTCAACGGCGCGCTGTCGGGCTACCCCGATGGCCAGCGTGTGTACGAGTTGCTCGTGCGGCAGCAGACGACGACGAAGCTGTCGGCGCGCGAGATCCACGACATCGGACTGCGCGAGCTGGCGCGCATCCGCACCGAGATGGAAACCGTGATGCGCGAGATGAAGTTCGACGGCGACTTCGCCGCCTTCATCGCCTTCCTCGACACCGATGCGCGCTTCCAGTACGCCAGCGCCGACGCGCTGCTCGCGCACTACCGCGACATCGGCAAGCGCCTCGATGCCGAATTGCCTCGGCTCTTCGCCGAACTGCCGCGCGCCGCCTGGGGCGTGAAGGCTATGCCCGCGCACGTGAGCGCCGACGCCGCCGAGTACTACCAGGGCCCGGCGCAGGACGGTTCGCGCTCGGGCTTCTTCTTCGCCAACGCATTGAGTTGGCAACGCAAGCGCACCTGGGAAGCGGAAACGCTGGTCGCGCACGAAGCGGTGCCGGGCCATCACCTGCAAAGCGCGCGCGCCATCGAGTTGCGCAACCTGCCCGAGTTCCGCCGCCACACGTGGTTCACCGCCTACGGCGAAGGCTGGGCGCTGTATGCCGAGACGCTCGGCTTCGAGCTCGGCCTGTACACCGAGCCTGCGAGCCGCTTCGGCCATTTGCAGTGGCAGGCGTTTCGCGCCGCGCGGCTGGTGGTCGACACCGGCATCCACGCCTTCGGCTGGAGCCGCGAGCGGGCCATCGACTTCATGGTCGAGCGCACCGGCGTCGATCGCATCTTCGTCACCAGCGAGGTCGATCGCTACACGTCCGACCCGGGCCAGGCGCTGGCCTACATGATCGGCAAGCTGAAGTTCGACGAGCTGCGCGACCGCGCGAAGACGAAGCTCGGCGCGCGCTTCGACATCCGCCGTTTCCACAACCTGCTGCTCGACCAGAGCGCGCTGCCGCTCGATGTGCTGGAGAAGGTGGCGGACGAGTGGATTGCGGCCGAGCGAAGAAAAGGCCGCACGCAATCATGAAAAAAGCCGCACGCGGCCTGGATCCGCGTGCGGCTGCGTTGACGGTGCGTCAGAAAGCTCAGCGCACCTTGCCCGCCTTCCACGCATTGAGCAACGTGTCGTAGGCGATCGTCTCGCCCTTCGGCTTTTCGTTGGCAAGCTTCGCCCACGGTGCGCCCTTGTCGCTCAGGTACTTCTTCGGGTCGCCCTTCGGGTTCAGCTTCGGCGCGCACTTGGCCATGCCGGCGCGCTCCAGCCGCGCCATCACCTGGTCCATCTCTTCGGCCAGCGTGTCCATCGCCGCCTGCGGCGTCTTCTCGCCCGTCACCGCGACGGCCACGTTCTTCCACCACAGTTGCGCCAGCTTCGGGTAGTCGGGCACGTTGGTGCCGGTCGGCGTCCAGGCCACGCGCGCCGGGCTGCGATAGAACTCGACCAGGCCGCCGAGCTTCGGCGCCATGTCGGTCATCGCCTTGCTCTGGATGTCGCTTTCGCGGATCGGCGTCAGGCCGACAATGGTCTTCTTCAGCGACGTGGTCTTCGACGTGACGAACTGCGCGTACAGCCACGCCGCTGCGGTGCGGTTGGCGTCGTGCGCTTCGAAGAAGGTCCACGAGCCGACGTCCTGGTAGCCGTTCTGCATGCCCTGCTTCCA
>CADEEN010000277.1 GCA_902826345.1 uncultured Burkholderiales bacterium
CCACGCGGTGCCCCAGACCGCGCCGCCCTTGTTGGTGCCGAGCAGGGTGGCCGGCGCAGCGCTCGGATAGACGGCGAACAGCGCCGGCACGAGCACCAGGCCGCCGCCACCGACGATGGCGTCGACGAAGCCGGCGAGCGCGGCGGCTGCGGCGACGATGAGGAGATCGAGCACGCGGCGATTCTCACCGCGCTTGTTGGTGTCTCGCCCCTTAAGCTGCCGCGTCGCGCACGCTGTCACCAAAGCCGAGCTGCGGCGCCGCCTCCACCGCCCGCGCCGGCGAGAAGCGCAACACGAAGCGCGCGCCTTGCCCCGCCTGCCCGTGCGCGCTGATCTGGCCGCCGTGGCGCTCGATGATGCGGCGCACGATCGACAGGCCCAGGCCCGTGCCGTGGAACTGGTCGCTGCGGTGCAGGCGCACGAAGGGCTGGAACAGCGTGGCGGCGCACTCGGCGTCGAAGCCGGCGCCGTTGTCCTGCACGAAGAACGCGCCGTCCTGCGTCGGCTCGCGCCCCAGTTCGACCTGCGGTGCGGCCACGTCGCGCGTGAACTTGGCGGCGTTGCCGAGCAGGTTGGTCAGCACCACGCGCGCCAGCGGCGCGCTGCAATGCGCGACAAGGCCGGGCTCGACGCGCCAGTCGATCGGCGCGGCGCGCTCGACCCACGGCAGCTCGGCGATCACCGACGTGGCCAGCGCCGACAGGTCCACCGGCTCCAACAGCAGCGCGGTCGAGGTCGAACGCGCGAGCTCGAGCAGCGCGGTCACGGTGTGCGACATCTCGCGCGCCGACACGCCCGCCAGGCGCAGCCACTCACGCTCGCCGGCCTCCAGGCGCTCCCAGGCCGCGCTCTTCAGCAGATCGGTCAGGCCGACGACCTGGCTGATCGGCGTGCGCAACTCGTGTGCGAGTTGGCGCGCAAAGGCTTCGAGGTCGCGGTTGTTCTGCTCGAGCTCGGCGGTGCGCGCGGCCACCAGGCGTTCGAGCTGCTCGTTGCGCGTCAGCAGCAAGCGCTCGGCGCGCTTCTTCAGCGTGATGTCGCGGCCGACGCCGTGGTAGCCGATGAACTGCTGGCGCGCATCGAAACGCGGCAGGCCGCTGACCGAGACCCAGCGCAGCGTCTGCCCGGCCTGGCGCAGCGCGAACTCGAAGCCGCGAAAGGGCCGGTGCGCTTGCAGGTCGGCGCGGTGGGCGTCCCACTCACCGGGGCTGGCGCCGTCGGGGAAGGCCTCCCAGCGCGTGCGGCCGATGACCTGGTCGATGCGCGCGCCGACGAGCTGCCGCGCCACCGGGCCCACTTCGTCGAGGCGGTGCGCTTCGTCGGTGTGCCAGTACCAGTCGGCCGCCAGCTCGGCCATCATCGCGTGGCGGCGCTCGCTGTCGGCCAGGCGCAGGTAGGCAATGCGCTCGTCGGTGACGTCTCGGCCGACGCCTTCGTAGCCGGTGTACTGGCCCTCGCTGTCGAAATGCGCGCGGCCGTTCAACGCCACCCACACCGGCGAGCGGCCGCGGCGGCGCACTTCGATGACCACGTCGCGCAAGGCCTTGCGCTGTGCGGTGCGTTCCTGCACCAGCGCCCAACCGCCGTCCGGCGGCTGGAACAGCGGCACGGCGTCGAGCCGGTGGCCGATCAGGTCGGACGGCTGCACGCCGAGCTTGACCAGCGACGCCAGATCCTGCGAGACCCAGGTCAGCCTCAGTTCGGCGTCGGTCTCCCAATGCCAGTCGGCCGACAGCCGCATGCGCGCCTGCCAGCGCTGCTCGCGCGCGCCGAGCGCGACTTCGACCTCGTGGGCGCGCTGGTCGAACTGCGACGGCAGCGCCGCGCCCGGCTCGCGGCCCGGGGTGCTGCTGAGCTGGCTCCAGACCGAAATCGCGCTCGGCGATTCGGCGCGCACCGCGCGCAACGCGCCGGCCACGTCGCCGCCGCGCAGGTGTTGGGCAAACGCGCCGAGCGCTTGCGCGTCGCGGTGGGCGTCACGCACCAGCCGCCGCAACAGCCACAGCGCCGAGCCGCCGAGCAGGAGCGACGCGGCCACGCCCGCCACGCCCCACACCAGGTCTTCCTCGGCCGCGCGCCACGCCAGCAGCGCCGCCAGGACAACGAGCGATCCGACGACCCAGACTGCGGCCACGGCAGCGCCCAGCCGTGCCGCCGATGCGTGGCGGGGCGAAGGGGTTTGCGCCGCCGAAGCGAGGCCGCTGTCTGTCTTTGGTGCTGCCTTGCGCGCGGCCGGCGCGTCGGGTTCGGACATGCCGAAGAGTCTAGGGACGGCCCTGTGCCGTCTGCATCGTCAGGTCTTACAAGTGACACGGGCCGCTACGGCAGCGGGGCGCGCAGCCACTGCGCGGCTCGCTCGGCGATCATCAAGGTCGGCGCATTGGTGTTGCCGCTGGTGATGGCCGGCATCGCGCTGGCATCGGCGACGACCAGGCCGCCGACGCCGCGCACGCGCAGGCGCCCATCGAGCACCGCCAGCGCATCACCGTCGCCGCCCATCTTGCAAGTGCCCACCGGATGGAAGATCGTCGTGCCGATGTCGCCGGCCAGGCGCGCCAAAGCTTCGTCGGACTGGAACTCGACGCCGGGCTTCAACTCGCGCGGCGCGTACGCGGCGAGCGCCGGCTGCGCCGCGATGCGCCGCGTCAGGCGCAGCGACTGCGCGGCCACCAGGCGATCGCCGTCGGTGCTGAGGTAGTTGGGCGCGATCTTCGGTGCGTCGTCGGCGCGTGGCGAGGCGATGCGCACGCTGCCGCGGGCTTGCGGGTTCAGGTTGCAGACGCTGGCGGTGAACGCGGGAAAGGCGTGCAGCGGCTCGCCGAAGGCGTCGAGCGACAGCGGCTGCACGTGGTATTCGAGATTCGGCCACGCGCGCTCGGGCGCCGAGCGCGCGAACGCGCCGAGCTGCGACGGCGCCATGCTCATCGGCCCGCGCCGCGTCAGCGCGTACTGCAGCGCGATGCGCGCCTTGCCCGGCCAGGTGCCCGCCAGCGTGTTCAGCGTGCCGTTGCGCGGCAGCCCCGAGACGCCGAAGACGGCGCGGATCTGCAGATGGTCCTGCAAGTTCTCGCCGACGCCCGGCAGATCGTGCAGCACCTCGATGCCATGCTCGCGCAGCAGCGCGGCCGGCCCGACGCCCGAAAGCTGCAGCAACTGCGGCGAGCCGACCGCGCCGGCGGCCAGCACCACCGCGCGCGCCGCACGCAGCGTCTGCACGCCTTCACGCGTGCGCAGCTCGACGCCAGCAGCATGCAGCGCGCCGTCGGCGCGGCGCTCGATCGCCAGGCGCGTCACCATCGCGCCGGTGCGCACCTCGAGGTTGCGCCGCCGCTGCACCGGCCGCAGGAACGCCTTGCTCGCGTTCCAGCGCACGCCGCGCTTCTGATTGACCTCGAAGTAGCCGACGCCTTCGTTGTTGCCGCGGTTGAAGTCGTCGCTCGCGGGAATGCCGGCCTGCTGTGCGGCCAGCGCAAACGCGTCGAGCAAGGGCCACGACAGGCGCTGCTTTTCGACGCGCCACTCGGCGCCGGCACCGTGCAGCGCATCGCCGCCGCGCCAATGGTCTTCGTGCTGTTTGAAGAACGGCAGGCACGCATCCCAGCGCCAGGCCTCGTCGTTCAACTGCGCCGCCCAGCCGTCGTAGTCACGCGACTGGCCGCGCATGTAGATCATGCCGTTGATGCTGGAACAGCCGCCGAGCACCTTGCCGCGCGGGTAGCGCAGCACGCGGCCGTTCAGGCCCGCATCGGGCTCGGTCTTGTAGAGCCAGTCGGTGCGTGGGTTGCCGATGCAGTACAGGTAGCCGACGGGAATGTGGATCCACGCGTAGTCGTCACGGCCGCCGGCTTCGAGCAGCAGCACGCGCATCTGCGGATCGGCGGAGAGTCGGTTGGCGAGCAGGCAGCCTGCCGTGCCGGCGCCGACGATGATGTAGTCCCACGTGGCGGCGTCTGCGCTCATGCATCGGATGCTAAGCGCTGGTCGCGCTGGCGCAGGCTGTCGGTCAGGGCATACCAGTCGATGCGCCGCGTCAACACCATCGCCGCGGCAAGCACCGCGAACAGCAACGCCGAGCCGATCGCCAGCGCCCATTGCTCCATGCGCAGCAGCGTCCACAGCAGCCCGTAGAGCAAGGCGATGCCGGCGCCGAAGAAGAGCCCGGCGCGCCAACTGCCGAGCATGTGGCGGGCATAGAACGCCAGCAGCGCAACGCAAGCGGCACTCGCCACCGCATAGGACTGGCCGAATTCGATGTGCTCCGACAAGCTCAACAGCAACAGGAAGAACAGCGCCAACGCCAGGCCGACCAACGCGTATTGCACCGGGTGCACGCGCTGTCGCGACAGGACCTCGGTCAGCGCGACCGCAGCGAACGTCAGCACGATGAAGAGCATCGCGTACTTGGTGGCGCGGTCGGTCAGCGAGTAGGGGTTCACCGGGTCGATGAAGGCGACGTCGATCGTGTCCAGGCAGCGCGCGCCCTTGGCGTCGGCTGGCGGCGCAACGGCGTAGGCGGCGCTGTCGGCGTCGCCGACACCCGCTCGGTCGTGCACGGTACAAAGTGATTGGCCGCGTGCTACGTCCGCTGCGGCCGGGCTGGCCAGCGACGAGACGGTCCAGCGCGCGTCGAACCCACTGGTCTCGACGCTGCGCGAGACCGGCAAGAAGCGCCCGCCGAAAGAGGGGTGCGGCCAGTTGGAGCGCATCGTCCAGTTCACCTCGTCGGCCGCCGGCACGAGCGACAGCCGTGCGGTGCCGACGAGCTCGATCGCCACCGACACCTCGAGCGCCTGCTCGGCCTGATCCGAACGCGCCGCACCGAGCAGCGCATGCAAGCCCAGCCCGTGCACGCCGTGCCCCGTACCGGGGCGGACTTCGGCCGGCGTGCCGTCGATCGTCACCTTCGCCGAGCGGATGCCGCGCGGGTCGGACAGCGCCACCCACACCGTGGCCGGCTCGCAGTCCAGGCGCGAGCCCTTGTGCTCACGCTGCGGTTGAAGCTCGGCGAGCCGCGTCCAGCGCGCGACCAGCGTGGTCGTGCCCGCATAGCCGTTGACCTTGAACGGGCCGCGGTAGCGCGCCTCGGCGGTGGCCAGGCTGTCCGCCGCCAACACCTGCGGCGCGCTGTGCAGCGTCACGACGCGCTTGTCGGTGACGGTGCGGCGCAGCTTGCCTTCGCCCTCGATGCGGTCCCACTCCTCGGTGCAGCGGCGCTGCAGCAGCGGCCCGACCAGCGTCTGCGCCGACGACAGCGACTGGGTCACGCTTTGCAGCGCTTCGTGCTGGCGCATGCGGCGTTCGTCCACCAGCCAGTCGATGCGCATCAGCACGCCGGCCAGCACGAACATGACGAGGCCGATCGCGGCGGCCTTGGCCAGCAGCGGAAATCGCATGGGGCTCCCTCGGTGGTTGTCGGTGCCCGCGACTGTTGCCGCGCCGTGTGCGTGGCCGATGAAGCCTGCGTGAAGTCAGCGCACCGTCAACGCACCAGGGGCGACGCGAGCACCGGAAACAGCTTCGTCAAGCCATCGGCCAGCAACTCGACCGCCATCGCCGCGAGGATCAGGCCCATCAGCCGCGTCATGACGTTGATGCCGGTGCGGCCGAGCACCCTGGCGATGCGGCCCGACGCGCTGAAGGCAACGTAGGTGGCCAGGCCGATGACGACGCCGTAGCCGACCAGCACCGCCTGCTCCCAGACGTGGCGCGTCTTCTCGGCGTAGATGACCATCGTCGAGATCGTCGCCGGGCCGGTCAGCAGCGGGATGGTCAGCGGCACGATGGCGATGGACGCGCCGGCGTCGGCCTTCTGGGTGCCTTCGTCGAGGTCAGCCGGTT
>CADEEN010000278.1 GCA_902826345.1 uncultured Burkholderiales bacterium
AGGTATTGCAGAAGGAGGAGCGTGTCAAGCAGATGGAGGGAGAGATCGACCGCGATCTGGCAGCCATCATCGCGCGGCGCCAGCCCACGGCTCGCGACCTGCGTCTGTTGATCGCGATCAGCAAGATCATCGGCAACCTCGAGCGCGTCGGCGACGAGGCGGCGCGCATCGCACGCACGGTGCAGCGCCTGATCAACACGGGGGTGTCGAGCCGCTTGCGCCTGCCGGTGGCCGACCTCGGCTACGAAGCCGATCTGGCGATCGCGCAATTGCGCAAGGCGCTCGATGCGTTCGCGCGCCTGGACACCGCGCAGGCGCTGCAGGTGTTGAAGGGCGACGACCTGATCGACCAGGAGTTCGACGGCCTGCTGCGCAAGCTGATCACCTACATGATGGAAGACCCGCGCACGATCTCGTCGTCGATCGATCTGGTCTTCGTCGCCAAGGCGATCGAGCGCGTCGGCGACCATGCGAAGAACCTCTCCGAGGCGGTGATCTACATCGTCAAGGGCGCCGACGTGCGGCACACGTCGATGGCCGACGTTGAGAACGTGGTCCGATGACGCGGGTGCTCGTCGTCGAGGACGAACCGGCGATCGCCGAGCTGGTGGCGATCAACCTGCGCCACGAAGGTTTCGAAGTGAGCATCGCCGGCGATGCAGCGCAGGCTACCGCGCAGGTCGATGAGCGCCTGCCCGACCTGGTGATCCTCGACTGGATGCTGCCCGGTCAGTCCGGGTTGCAGCTCTCGCGTTCGTGGCGCGCGCAGGCGCGCACCAAGTCGCTGCCGATCATCATGCTGACGGCGCGCGCCGATGAGAACGACAAGCTGGCCGGCCTCGACGGCGGCGCCGACGACTACCTGACCAAGCCGTTTTCGGTGAAGGAGCTGCTGGCGCGCTCGCGCGCGCTGCTGCGCCGACGCGCGCCGCAGGCGCTCGACGAGGCGGTGGAAGTGGGCGGCCTCGTGCTCGACCCGGCGACGCACCGCGTGACGCGCGTCGTCGATGGCGCCGCGCGCGAAGCCAAGGTCGGCCCTACCGAGTTCCGCCTGCTGCACTTCCTGATGACGCATCCCGAACGCGTGCACAGCCGCGCGCAACTGCTCGACCGCGTCTGGGGCGATCACGTGTTCATCGAAGAGCGCACGGTCGATGTGCACATCAAGCGGCTGCGCGAAGCGCTCGAGCCGGTGCATTGCGCGCCGCTGGTCGAGACGGTGCGCGGCGCGGGCTATCGGCTGGTGGCAACGCCGGGACGATGAACGACGCGTTCAGCCGCGTCCTGTCGCTGCTGTTCGGTCTGGCGGTAGGGGCCGGGCTCGGCTGGGTCATCGGCCGCTGGATCGGCGCCAGCGGCTGGGGTGTGGCCTGCGGCGCTGCGGCGGGCGTGGCGCTGGCGGCATCGATCGACGCGGTGCGCGCCGAGCGGCTGATGACGTGGCTGCGCGGCACGCAAACACAACCGGCGCCGCGCGACACCGGCTTCTGGGGCGAGACCGGTTACCGCGTCGAGAAGGCTTTGCGCGGGCGCGAGCAGGAGGCGGCCGCCGAGCGCGAGCGGCTGGCGCAGTTCCTCGCTGCGATCGATGCGTCGCCGAACGGCGTGCTGCTGCTCGACGCCGACGAGCGAATCGAGTGGTGCAACGCACGCGCCGCCGATCACTTCGGCCTCGACCCGGTGCGCGATCAGCGCCAGCTCGTCACCAACCTGCTGCGCGCGCCGGCCTTCGTCAACCACTTGCAGAGCGCCGAGTACGAAGCGCCGATCGAATTCACGAGCCCGCGTGGCCGAACGACGATCCAGGTCATCGTGCGGCCGTACGGCGCAGGGCAAAAGCTGCTGCTGTCGCAGGACGTCACCGACCGCGAGCGCATGGAGTCGATGCGGCGCGACTTCGTCGCCAACGTCTCGCACGAGATCCGCACACCGCTGACGGTGCTCGCCGGCTTCGTCGACACGCTCGCCAGCGTGCCGCTGTCGGCCACCGAGCAACCACGCGTGTTGGCGCTGATGCGGCAGCAGACGCAGCGCATCCAGTCGCTGGTCGATGATTTGCTGACGCTGGCGCAATTGGAAGGCAGCCCGCGGCCGTCGTCGGATCAATGGCTGCCGGGCGATGCGTTGGTGGCGCGCGTGTTCGCCGAGGCCGAGTTGCTGTCGGCGGGGCATCATGAGCTGAGCCTCGATGCGCAGCCGGGCTTGGATGTCGCCGGCATCGAGAGCGAATTGACGAGCGCGATGGCCAACCTGCTCGGCAACGCGGTGCGCTACACGCCCGACGGCGGACGCATCGCAGTGCAATGGCTCCTGCGCGCGGCCGACGGCTGCGCCGTCTTCGAGGTGCGCGACAACGGCATCGGCATCGCGCGCGAGCACCTGCCGCGGCTGACCGAGCGCTTCTACCGCGTCGACGGCAGCCGCTCACGCGAGACCGGCGGCACGGGGCTGGGCCTGGCGATCGTCAAGCATGTCGTGCAGCGCCACGGCGGCGAGATCGAGATGCAGAGCGAGCCCGGCAAGGGCTCCACCTTCAGGCTCGTGCTGCCGGCGGCACGGGTGCGCGTGCGCGCAGCGAGCGACGTCAAGGCGCAGAGCGTCGCAACACCAGCGTCACTTCATCGCGATCGGTAGGGCGGCGCACACGCGCGGCCACATCCCAGCCGGGCGGGATCTCGATGCGCTGGCCGCGCCGCTGCTGGCGCAGCCGAACGGTGCAGGCGCCGGCTCGGTCGGCGCGCGCTTCGACGCGCCAGCGGCCGTACTGTTCGAGCGAGGCCACCGCGGTGCGGCCGTAGCCGGGCGCATCGACGCAGGCGCCCGCGGGCACGTGCGGCGCGATGCGCGCCACCCAGGGCCGGTTGCTGCGCGCGTAGTCGAGCAGCGGCAGCCACAGCGACATCAGCAGCAGCCAGGCCAATGCGACGCCGCCCGCGGGCAGCACCAGGCTTTTCCACAAGGCCGCGCGGTGGCGGCCGGTGCGCCAGCGAACGAGCGCGATCCAGGCCAGCGAGGCAGCCACGGCCACGGCAAACGGCAGCGCGGAGAACGCGCCCTCGAACCCCGGCGCCAGGCGCGCGATGTTGGCCGCGGGCTTGGCCGGCGTGCCGGTGACGAAGGCGGCGTAGATCACCCACACCAGAAGGGCAGCGATGCTGAAGGCGAATACCGAGAACCAGTCGATCGCGGACGTCGTGCTGCGCTTCAAGGTCGGCAGCGCAAAAGCGGCGAGCACGGCAAATGCCGGCAGGCCGATCATCAACGCGCGATCGAAGCCACCTCCGGCCACGCAGGCCACCAGCGAGACCGTGGCCAGCGCCAGCGGCGCGGTGATGTGGCGTTTTGTGAGGTGGCGCCGCCAGCGCCAGACGGTCCACAACGCGAGCAGCCACGCCGGCCACAGGAACCAGAGCAAGAGTCGGCCGAGTTGAAACAGCTGCTCGCTGTTGGCCTCGAAGCCGACGCGCCACGCCCAGGTGCGCAGCCACCAGGCCAGCAGCGCGGCCGTCAACGTGGCGACGCCGATCCACGGCGCGTAGGCGCGGCCCTGCGCGTAGGTCGAGCGCGCGGCGATGACGGTGCCGGCGATGCCGAAGAGCACGGCGATCATCGGCGCGCCGCTGGCCGCCATCAACGGCAAGGCGATGAACGCGACGATGCGCGCGCGGTAGCGGCGAAACGGCGCTGCGGCGAGTGACCACAGCGCCATCGCCGCGGCGAACAACTGCACCAACTCCGGTGTCGTCTCGTGGCCGAGCTGCAACAGGCCGAGCGTGGCGATCAATGCGAGCAGCGCGCCGTCGGCCATGGCACGCGCGTAGTCCACCGTGTCGGCCTCGCCGCCGAAGGCGAACGGCAGCGGCTGTGCAGCTTCGGTGCGCGCGAGCTGGAACGCGGCGTACCAGGTCAGCACGAGCACGAGCGCGAGCAGGATGCCGAAGGGCACGCGCGCGGCCAGCGGCGCATCGATCCACGGCGACAGCAGCGCGATGCTGGCCGCGCCGAGCCAATGCGGCAGCAGCGCCGTGTCGAGCGGCAGGCCGCCGATCGTCGGCGCCGTCCACGGCGTGCGCCCTTCGGCGATCGCCAGCATGTAGCCGAAGGCGGTCTGGTCGGCGCCGCGCCACGGGTCGCGCCCGAACAAGCCCGGCAGCACGTAGGCCGCGCAGAACAGCAGCAGCAGGGTGCGCGGCAGCCGCTGCACCGCTTCCTGCGTCACCAGGGCCGGGTTGGGCGTGACGGAGTTCACGCGCCGATCATGCGATGACGAAACGAAAAGGGCAGCCGAAGCTGCCCTGGTCTTCGGCGAACGAGAAGCTCACTTCTTGATGCCGACCTTGAACTTGTTGCGGAACTTCTCGACGCGGCCGCCGAGGTTGTCGACGCTCTTCTGCGTGCCGGTGTAGAACGGGTGCGACTCGGAAGAAGTCTCCATCTTGAACAGCGGCATCTCCTTGCCTTCGATCGTGATCATGTCCTTGGTCTGCACCGTGGAGCGGGTGACGAACTGGAAGCCGTTGGACAGGTCTTGAAAACAGACGTCGCGGTAGCCGGGGTGGATGCCATCTTTCATCAGGGAAACCTCTTCAGGGGTTGCGGCAGCCACGCTGATCGCTACAGCGCACTTGCCGGAAAAAATCTAATCCGCGAGTTTAACCGCCGCGCCGCATCATGTCGAAGAAGTCGAGGTTGTTCTTGCTCGCCTTCATCTTGTCGAGGATGAACTCCATCGCCTCGATCTCGTCCATCGGGTAGAGCAGTTTGCGCAGGATCCAGGTCTTCTGCAGGATCTCGGGCTTCAACAACAGCTCCTCGCGCCGCGTGCCGCTCTTGTTGATCAGGATCGACGGATAGACGCGCTTCTCGGCCATGCGGCGATCGAGGTGGATTTCGCAGTTGCCGGTGCCCTTGAACTCTTCGTAGATCACCTCGTCCATCTTCGAGCCGGTGTCGATGAGGGCCGTGCCGATGATCGTCAGCGAGCCGCCTTCTTCGACGTTGCGCGCCGCGCCGAAGAAGCGCTTCGGGCGTTGCAGCGCATTCGCATCGACACCACCGGTGAGCACCTTGCCCGACGACGGCAGCACGTTGTTGTAGGCGCGGGCCAGTCGCGTGATCGAGTCGAGCAGGATGATCACGTCCTTGCCGAGCTCGACCAGGCGCTTGGCGCGTTCGATCACCATCTCAGCCACCTGCACGTGACGCGCTGCGGGCTCGTCGAAGGTCGAGCTGATGACCTCACCGCGCACCGTGCGCACCATCTCGGTCACTTCCTCGGGCCGCTCATCGACCAGCAGCACGATCAGGTGCACCTCGGGGTAGTTGGCGACGATCGCATGCGCGAAGTGCTGCATCATCACCGTCTTGCCGCTCTTGGGCTGCGACACCAGCAGGGCGCGCTGGCCTTTGCCCAGCGGCGCGATCAGGTCGATGATGCGGCTGGTGATGTTCTCTTCGCTCTTGATCTCGCGTTCGAGCTTGAACTGCTCCTTGGGAAACAGCGGCGTCAGGTTCTCGAACATGATCTTGTGCTTGCTCTCCTCGGGCAGCAAGCCGTTGACCCGGTCAACCTTGACCAGCGCGAAATAGCGCTCGCCGTCCTTGGGCACCCGGACTTCGCCTTCGACCATATCGCCGGTGTGCAGGTTGAAGCGCCGGATCTGGCTCGGGCTGAGGTAGATGTCGTCGGTCGAGGCCATATAGCTGGCCTCGATCGAGCGCAGGAAGCCGAAGCCGTCGGGCAGCACCTCGAGCACGCCGTCGCCGAAG
>CADEEN010000279.1 GCA_902826345.1 uncultured Burkholderiales bacterium
GGCTGGGTGCCGGCCATGCCCGTGCGATTGGAGGAGCGGCACGTTGCCTGCGCGTTGCCGCGCATGCCGCTTCGATGACACCGCATGTCGCCGCGTGTCGCGGCGACGGAAGGGACTACATCAAGAGGTGCTCGCCCGCGTTCTCGCCGCCGAGCACGACGTAGTTCACCTTGCGCAGGTCGGTCAGCCTGGTGCCGCCGCCGTAGCTGATCGAGCTCTGCACGTCCTCGCGCATCTCGCGCATCGTGTCGGCGAGCTTGCCCTTGATCGGCTCGAGGATGCGCTTGCCCTCGACGTGCTTGTACTCGCCCTTGTTGAAGTCCGAGGCGCTGCCGTAGTACTCCTTGTAGCGCTTGCCATCGACCTCGACCGTTTGTCCCGGGCTCTCTTCGTGGCCGGCGAACAGCGAGCCGATCATCACCATCGTCGCGCCGAAGCGCACGCTTTTCGCGATGTCGCCATGATGGCGGATGCCGCCGTCGGCAACGATCGGTTTGGTCGCCACGCGCGCACACCACTTCAACGCCGAGAGCTGCCAGCCGCCGGTGCCGAAGCCGGTCTTCAGCTTCGTGATGCAGACCTTGCCCGGGCCGACGCCGACCTTGGTCGCATCCGCGCCCCAGTTCTCGAGATCGATCACCGCCTCGGGCGTGGCCACGTTGCCGGCGATGACGAAGGCCTGCGGCAGCCTGGCCTTGATGTGCTCGATCATCTTGCGCACGCTCTCGGCGTGGCCGTGTGCGATGTCGATCGTGATGTAGTCGGCGCCGATGCCCTCGGCGGCGAGCCGGTCCACCGTGGCCGTGTCGGCCGCCTTCACGCCCAGGCTGATCGAGACGAAGAGCTTTTGCTGCCGCATGCGGCGCGCGAAAGCCACGTTGTCGAGATCGAAGCGGTGCATGACATAAAAATGTCCGCTCCTTGCCAGCGTCTCGACGATCGCCTCATCGACCACCGTTTTCATGTTCGACGGCACCACCGGCATGACGAAGCGCTGCGGGCCGAACGGCGTGCTGGTGTCGCACTCGCTGCGGCTGTCGACGCGGCACTTGCGCGGCAGCAGCAGGATGTTGTCGTAGTCGAAGATTTCCATGGACGGTTGGTCGGGCCCGAGGGTGCAGAGGTGCGCCCCGAGTTTACGCGGCGACAAAGCGCGCGCATTCGTGGTGCAGTTGGCACTTGGCAGGGCGAACTTGTCGTGGCCGTGTAACGCGCTCTCGATAATCTGCCATCCCTTCACACAGCCCACGCGGCCTTTCGCCGTGACCGACCGATCAGCGTTTGTCGATTCCAAGGGCGCCCGTTCGCGGTCGCGCTGGATGTTCGGCCGCTGGTTCGAATCCAAGCCCGACCCGCTGCTCGAAGCGCTGTTCGAACGGGCCAGCGACGGCTTTCTGATCTGCGGCGAAGACGGCAAGGTGCTGTCGTGCAACCCGGCTGCTGCGCATCTGATCGGTGACGAGGCGACGGCCGTCGAGGGACGCCACGTTTCCGAGCTCTTCGAGCAGGGGCCCCCCGGACGCTTTTCGCTGCACAGCGGCAGCGCGATGACACGAGGCCGCGCCGCGCCGGGACGCCCGGTCGATCTGCACCTCACCGAATACAGCGGCAGCAACGGCGCGCATGTGCTGGCGCGTGTGCGCGATGCCAGCGAGCGCGCCGACACCCAGGAGCGTCTGAAGCAACTCGCCAACTTCGACAGCCTGACCGGGCTGCCCAACCGCTCGCTGTTCCGCGACCGGCTGGCGCAGGCGATGGCGCGCGCCAAGCGCCAGGGCCGGCCGATGGCGCTGATGTTCCTCGACCTCGACCGCTTCAAGCAGGTCAACGACGAACTCGGCCACGAGGCCGGCGACAGGCTGCTGCAGCATGTCGGCAAGACGCTGACCGAGTGCCTGCGCGCAGTCGATTCGGTGGCCCGTGAGGGTGGCATGCCGCACACGCTGTCGCGCCTGGGCGGCGACGAGTTCACGCTGATCGTCGAGAACATCAACGGCGCCGAAGACGCGGCGCACGTGGCCAGCCGCGTGCTCGAAGCGCTCGGCGAGCCGGTTCAGATCGGCGAGGAAGAGCTGGTGGTCACGGCCAGCATCGGCATCTCGATGTACCCGATCGACGACGTCGATCTCGACACGCTGATCCGCCACACCGACATGGCGATGTACCGCAGCAAGTCGCACGGCCGCGCCACCTACAGCTTCTTCAGCGAAGACCTGTCGGCCGCGGTGACGGCCCGCGTCTCGCTCGAAGGCGCGCTGCGGCGTGCCATCGAGCGCGACGAGTTCGTGCTGCACTACCAGCCGAAGAGCGATCTGCGCTCGGGCACCATCAACGGCGTCGAAGCGCTGTTGCGCTGGCACCGGCCGGGGCACGGCCTGATTCCGCCGGACCGTTTCGTCGGTGTGCTCGAAGACACGGGCCTGATCCTGCCGGTCGGGGCGTGGGTGATCCGCGCCGCCTGCGAGCAGCTCGCCGCCTGGGATCGGCTGGGCTTGCCGCCGCTGCGCCTGGCGGTCAATCTGTCGGCGCGGCAGTTCCGTCATCTCTACCTGGCTTCGATGATCGAAGACTCGCTGCGCCAGAACGGCATCGACCCGCAGCGCCTGGAGATCGAACTCACCGAGTCGCTGCTGATGGAAGACAACGAGGCCACGCGCTCGATGCTGGAGAGCTTCCGCCGCCTGGGCGTACGCATGGCGATCGACGACTTCGGCACCGGCCACTCGTCGCTGTCCTACATCCGCCGCTTCGCCATCGACACGTTGAAGATCGACCGCTCGTTCGTGCAGTCGCTGCCCGACAACGACGAAGACACGGCGATCTGCAGCGCCGTCATCGCCCTCGGCCGCAACATGAAGATGTGCGTTGTCGCCGAAGGCGTCGAGACGGCGGAGCAGGCGCAGGTGTTGCGTGAGCTCGGTTGCAATGAGGTGCAGGGGTACTGGATCAGCCGGCCGATGCCGGGCGCCGACTTTGCCGGCTGGTTCGTCAACTACAACCGCGCCCGTACGGCGCGCAAACGCTCGCGCAGCCGCTACAGCGACACCAGTCCGATCACGCTTTTCTCGCTTCTAGACTGAAGCGGATTCGCCGAACACGGCGAGCGGATCGATGCTCGATCGCGCGCTGAGCGCAGGGCCAGAGTCTTCGAACCAACGCGCCACCCGTTCCCGGCCGGCATCACGTAAGCGTTGGATAAAGGCCCAGTCGGGCACCAGGCGCGTGTGGCTGTGCAGCTTGGCCAGCGTGTCGTCGGCATCGATCAGGTGCCAGCGCAGGCGTGCCAGCCGGCGGTCCGAGCCGAAGCGTGGCCACGGGCGTTGCAGCGCGTCGGCGTGGACCTCAGCCAGCCACCGTGCTTCGCGCAGGAACGGTGCGGTAAAGGCGATGTCGCGCACGCGCTCCGCGATGTCTTCGGCGCTCGATGGCGGCGAACGTTCGCCGAGCGGACTCAGCGTGACCAGCAGCAGATCGTCAGCCGTCACCTCGCGCACCAGCGGCCACAGCGCCGGGTTGGCGCTGAAGGCGCCGTCCCAATGCGGCTGGCCGTCGATCAGCACCGGGTGCGCCACCTGCGGCAGGCAGGCCGAGGCGAGCACAGCGTCGATCGTCAGCGCAGGGCGGCGCACCAGGCGCAGCCGGCCGCGCGCCACTTCGGTGGCGGCGATGAACAGCGCCATGCCGCGTGTGCTGCGCAGGCGTTCGAAATCGATTTGCGCGGCGAGCACGTCGCGCAGCGGATTGAGGTTCAGCGGATTCAACTGCGACGGCGCGAACCAGCGCGACCAGGCGAGCAGGGCGAGACCCATCGGCGCCAGTTGCGGCGGATCGCCCGGCAGGTGCCACAACGGCGGCACGCGTTCGGCGATCGCCTGCCAGAACGCGTGCAGCGCCGCGCGTGCGCCGTCGGCGCCGCCACGCGACCAGCCCTGCGCCAGCACGACGGCGTTCATCGCGCCGGCGCTGGCGCCACTGGCCGCGGCGAAGTTGACGCCGCGTTCGAGCAGCGCGTCGATCACACCCCAGGTGAACGCGCCGTGCGCGCCGCCGCCTTGCAGCGCGAGCGACACGGCGGCGGGGCGACGGCGAAAGATCATTGCGGGCATCAGGGGGCGCTTCAAGCACCGACCATGCCACACGTCGATGAAGTTTCAGCTCATGCGCGAGAGTTGGCCCATCGTTTCGGTGACGAAACGCGCCGGCGGCACGGCCGCGCACGAAGTCGCGCAGGCGCTCGCCGCTCCACGAGCCGCCGAGCGTCAGCACCGTGCCGTCGGCGAGGATGGTGTTGGCGGCGTTGTCGCCGCGTGGCGTGTTCACCGCCGCGCCGACGGTCCACACGCCGGTGTCCGGATCGAAGATGCTGGTCAGGCAAGCACAGGGTGGCCCCTGGATTAATGGGGCGAGAAACGCGCTCTCTAGAATCCCGCGATGACTGATGACACGGCCGGCGGTTTGCTCCGCGGCCTGAACCCCGAACAACTCGCCGCGGTGACGCTGCCCGCCGTGCCGGCGCTGATCCTGGCCGGTGCCGGCTCCGGAAAAACACGCGTGCTGACGACGCGCATCGCCTGGCTTTTGTCCACCGGACAGGTCTCGCCGGGCGGCGTGCTCGCCGTGACCTTCACCAACAAGGCGGCGAAGGAAATGCTGACGCGGCTGACCAGCATGCTGCCGGTCAACGTGCGCGGCATGTGGATCGGCACCTTCCACGGCCTGTGCAACCGCTTCCTGCGCGCGCACTGGAAGTTGGCCGCGCTGCCGCAGGGCTTTCAGATCCTCGACGCGTCGGACTCGGTGGCCGCCGTCAAGCGCGTCGTCAAGGCGATGAACCTGGACGAAGAACGCTACCCACCGAAGCAGGCGGCGTACTTCATCTCCGGCAGCAAGGAGGAGGGCCTGCGGCCGCACGACATCAGGCCGCCGGACCCGCACACCGCCAAGCTGATCGAGGTCTATGCCGCCTACGAAGCGCAATGCCAGCGCGAGGGCGTGGTCGATTTCGGCGAGCTGATGCTGCGCTGCTACGAGCTGATGCGCGACAACGAGGCCGTGCGCGAGCACTACCGCCGGCGCTTCGCGCATGTGCTGGTCGACGAGTTCCAGGACACGAACAAGCTGCAGTACAAGTGGCTGCAGATGTTCGCGCCGCCCGAGCAACAGAAGGGCGTGTTCGCCGTCGGCGACGACGACCAGAGCATTTACGCCTTTCGCGGCGCGCAGGTCGGCAACATGGCCGACTTCGAGCGCGAGTACCGCGTGCCGCAGGTCATCAAGCTGGAGCAGAACTACCGCTCGTATGCGCACATCCTCGATGCCGCGAACGCGCTGATCGCGCACAACAGCAAGCGCCTGGGCAAGAACCTGCGCACCGACGCCGGCTCGGGCGAGCCGGTGCGCGTCTTCGAAGCGACGAGCGACTACGGCGAAGCGCAGTGGCTGCTCGACGAAGCGCAGCAGTTGCACCGCGGCGGCACGGCGCGCTCGCAAGTCGCCATCCTCTACCGCAGCAACGCGCAGAGCCGCGTGCTCGAGAGCGCGCTGTTCAACGCCGGCATCCCGTACCGCGTCTATGGCGGCCTGCGCTTCTTCGAGCGCGCCGAGGTCAAGCATGCACTGGCGTATCTGCGGCTGATCGAGAACCCGAACGACGACACGAGCTACCTGCGCGTCGTCAACTTTCCGACGCGCGGCATCGGCGCACGCACGATCGAGTTGTTGCAGGATGCGGGCCGCGCGAGCGGCCG
>CADEEN010000280.1 GCA_902826345.1 uncultured Burkholderiales bacterium
GGTGAGCAGGCGGCGCGTCAGCGTGGCGGCGTCGAGCCATTCGCGCGCGACTTGCTGCAGCGCGTTGTCGAAGACGTCGAAGTGGTCTTCTTCGAGCGTGCAGCCTGCGGCCATCGCGTGGCCGCCGAAGCGTTTCAGCGCGCCAGGGTGGCGCTTGGCGACGAGGTCGAGCGCGTCGCGCAAATGGAAACCGGGGATCGAGCGGCCTGAACCCTTGAGCGAGCCGTCTTGCGCGAGCGCGAAGACGAAGGTCGGGCGGTGCAGGCGGTCTTTGAGGCGGCCGGCAACGATGCCGACCACGCCTTCGTGGAACTCGGGGTCGAAGAGGGCGAGGGCGGCGGGTGGCTCGCCTTCGGGCATCAGGTGTTCGAGCGCGAGTTCGGCCTGCTCGCGCATGCCGGCCTCGACATCACGCCGCTCGCGGTTGATCGCATCGAGTTGCTGCGCCAGTTCGGCGGCGCGTGATGGGTCGTCTGTGACGAGGCATTCGATGCCGAGCGTCATGTCGGCCAAGCGTCCGGCCGCGTTGATGCGCGGCCCGAGCGTGAAGCCGAAGTCGAACGCCGCCGCGCGTGACGGCTCGCGCTTGGCCACGTCGTAGAGCGCCGACACGCCGGCGCTCATGCGGCCGGCACGGATGCGCTTGATGCCTTGCGCGACCAGGCGGCGGTTGTTGCCGTCGAGCCTGACGACATCGGCCACGGTGCCGAGGGCGACGAGGTCGAGCAGCGCGTCGAGCTTGGGCTGTGTCGCAGCGTCGAAGCGCCCGCGCGTGCGCAGCTCGGCGCGGGTGGCGAGCAGCACGTAGAACATCACGCCGACGCCGGCGATCGACTTGCTCGCGAAGCCGCAGCCCGGCTGGTTCGGGTTGACGATGCAGTTCGCGTCAGGCAACTGCACCTCGCCGCCCACGAGTGCGGGCAAATGGTGGTCGGTAACGAGCACGTCGAGCCCGCAGGCGCGCGCATGCGCCACGCCGTCGAAACTGGCGATGCCGTTGTCCACGGTGACCAGCAGCTGCGGCTGCCGCGCCCGCGCCAGATCGACGATCGGCGGCGTCAGGCCGTAGCCGTGCACCGTGCGGTCGGGCACCACGTACGACAGGCTGTCCGGCGCCGCGCCGAGCATCGCCAAGCCGCGCATCGCCACCGCGCAGGCGGTGGCGCCGTCGCAGTCGTAGTCGGCGACGATGCAGATGCGGCGCTGCTGCTTGATCGCGTCGGCGAGCAGTGTGGCGGCTTCGTGTGTGCTCTTCATCGACGACGGCGGCAGCAGGTGCGCCAGGCCGTCGTCGAGCTCCTCGTGCGTCTTCACGCCGCGCGCCGCGAACAGCCGCGCCAGCAGCGGGTGCACGCCCGCTTGTTCGAGCGCGAAGGCCACGCGCGGCGGACAGTCGCGCAACTCGATCTTCGGCGAAGTCACAGCAAGTCCAGCCACTCGCGCGCCGCCCGCCGGCCTTTCAACGCCGAGGCCACGCGTTGCCACAGCCGCTGCTCGGTGCGCTCGAAGGTTACAGCGCCGCGCTCGCCGCACAGCGTGAGCCACTGCAGCGGTTTCGTCGGCAACATCGACGCATCGAGCGCGCGCCAGGCGGCCGTCCAGGCGGTCCAGTCTTCGGCCAGCGCCGGCGCAGTCAGTCGGTCATCGACCTGCACGTTGTACTTGGCGTCGAGTTGCAGCACGCCGCAGCCCGAGAGCCAGAACGAGTTGACGGTCAGCGTGCCTGCGGCCTCGCGATCGACGTTGACCGGGTGCGTGTGGAGCAGCATCTGCACTTCGTTCTGCAAGCGCCGCACCCGCTGCGCGCTCGGCGCCGTGGGCAGCCAGCGCTCGATGCTGCGGCCGACGACACGGTCGAGCGAGGCCGTCGGCATCGCCGCGAAGTCCTCATGCGAGGCGTACCAGCGCAGCGGCGCGCCGCAGACGAGCGTCATACCTTCACTCTCGAACAGCGGGCGCACGGCTTCGAACAGCGCACGCGAGGTGGGCTCGTCCAAGCCGAGCGATCGCGGGTCGGCGAGGTGGATCGCGTCGGCGCCGACGCGCCAGTGCGCAGGCGTGATCAATCCCCACGCAGTCGTGCCGGTCTCGATGCCGTCCGCGGCTGCTTGCCGCGCCGCCCAGGGCAGCGGCGCATCGGCGTTGTCCACACGCCAACCGAGCGCCTTGGCCAGCGCGCGCTCGTGCGGCGCGTTCAGCGTCCACTCGTCGCCCTCGATGCGCTCGAACTCGTGCGAGCCGGCGAGCAGGGCGTCGAGCGCCGGTGTGGCCAGGCGCGACAGCGCGTCGCGGCCGGCGGCGGACAAGGGGGATGCGAAAGGAATGATGAGGTGCACTCGACTCATTATCCGGAAGACCGTCGATTACGATCCCCAACCCCATGAGCACCCCCTACGAATGGCAGATCGGCTGGCGCTATGTGCGCGCCGGCCGCGCCGGACGCCGCAACGGCTTCATCTCGTTCATCTCCGCCACGTCGATGATCGGCATCGCGCTCGGTGTGGCGGCGCTGATCATCGTGCTGTCGGTGATGAACGGCTTTCAGCGCGAGGTGCGCGACCGCATGCTCTCGGTGATCGCGCACGTCGAGTTGATCGACCGCAGCGGCTCCGCGTTGCCCGACTGGAAGGTCACCGCCGACGTCGCGCGCGCCGCCGCGCCGCAGCAGGTGCTGGGCGCCGCGCCGTTCATCTCGGCGCAGGTGCTCACCGCGCGCGGCGACGAGATGCGCGGCGCGCTGTTGCGCGGCATCGTGCCGGCCGAAGAGGCCAGCGTCACGCCTCTGGCCGCGCAAATGAAGGACGGCGCGTTCGGCCAGCTCGTGCCCGGCGCGTGGAACATCGTGCTCGGCATCGAGCTCGCGCGTTCGCTGGGCGTGCGCACGGGCGACAAGGTCACCGTGATCGCGCCGAGCGGCCAGGTCACGCCCGCCGGCGTCGTGCCGCGGCTGAAGCAGTTCACGCTCGCCGGCACCTTCGACAGCGGCCACTACGAATACGACAGCGCCTACGCGCTGGTGCACCTGGACGACGCGGCCAAGCTGCTGCGCACCGAGGGCGCGACAGGCGTGCAGTTGAAGCTGGCCGATCTGCAGCAAGCGCGCGGCATCGCCGACCAGATCCAGCGTGCGTTGCCCGACGCGGTGAGCGTGCGCGACTGGACGCGCACCAACCGCAACTGGTTCGATGCAGTGCAATTGGAGAAGCGGCTGATGTTCATCATCCTGACGCTGATCGTCGCCGTGGCCGCGTTCAACCTCGTCAGCACGCTGGTCATGACGGTCACCGACAAGCGCGCCGACATCGCCATCCTGCGCACGCTCGGCGCCAGCCCGCGCTCGGTGATGGGCATCTTCGTCGTGCAAGGCGCGTTGGCCGGCATCGTCGGAACGCTGGCCGGCGTGGCGCTCGGGCTGTTGATCGCCTTCAACATCGACGTGCTGGTGCCGGCGCTGGAGCGACTGCTGTCGACGAGTTTCTTGCCGGCCAGCATCTACGTCATCAGCCGCATGCCGAGCCAGCCGCTGTGGAGCGACATCCTGCCGATCACGCTGATCTCGCTGGCATTGGCCTTCGTCGCCACGCTCTACCCGAGCTGGCGCGCCAGCCGCGTCAATCCGGCCGAGGCGCTGCGGTATGAGTGAGGCTATGAATGAGGTGCTGACGTGTCGCGGCCTGTCCAAACGCTTCCACGATGGCGAGCTCGATGTCGATGTGCTGCGCGGCGTCGATCTCGCCGTGAGCAAAGGCGAAACGCTGGCCATCGTCGGCGCTTCGGGCTCGGGCAAGAGCACGCTGCTGCACCTGCTCGGCGGGCTCGATGCGCCCAGCGCCGGCGGCGTGACGCTGGTCGGCCGCGACTTCACGACGATGAGTGCGACCGAGCAGGGCCAGTGGCGCAACCGGCATCTCGGTTTCGTCTACCAGTTCCACCACCTGCTGCCCGAGTTCAGTGCGCAGGACAACGTGGCGATGCCGCTGCGCATCCGCCGCATGGGCCTGGCCGACGCGCGCGCCGCGGCGGCCGCCACGCTGGACAAGGTGGGCCTGTCCGCGCGCAGCGGCCATCGGCCGGCGGAACTATCGGGCGGCGAACGCCAGCGCGTGGCGATCGCGCGCGCCCTGGCCGGCGACCCGGCGCTGATTGTCGGCGATGAGCCCACCGGCGCATTGGACAAGAATACCGGCATGGCGGTGATGGGTGCGTTGCGCCAAGAGTTGACACCGGAGCGCGGCGTGCTGATCGTCACGCACGACCCGCGTTTGAAGCAGTTCGCCGACCGTGTGTTGGAGATCGAAGATGGACGCATCGTGGCTGACTACGAAAATGCGCCCGGCGCGAGCGAGGCTTATCATTGATGTGGCGTAAACCAACAGTGCTGATCGGGCTGGCGTTCGCGCTCGCCGCTATGTTGCTTGCCGCCGCGTGGTACCGAGGTATGGGCGCTAAGCCCGCGGTTCCGGCTCGCGCCACGGTGGCGGCAGGCGACATGCCGCTCGCCCATGTGGTGGCGCAAGCGCAGATTGTGCCGATCGATGGCATCATCGAAGTGCGCCCGCTAGCCGAAGGGCGCGTGCTGAAAGTGCTGGTGCATCCCGGCGATCGGGTGGAAGCGCAGCAATTGTTGGCGGAGATCGAAAGCGATATGCAGAGCGCCGCGCTGGCGGCGCGCGAAGCGGATCGCCTCGCGGCGGGGGAGCGTTTGCGCTTGGTGCGCGAGGGCGTGCGGCCCGAAGATCGCGGCGCGCTGCAGGCCGCGGCCGAAGCGGCGCGGCACGACGCGGAACTGGCGCGCGACCGCCTGCAGCGCCAGCAGCAACTGCTGAGCCAGGGATTTGTCAGCGAACAATCGATCACCGAGGCGCGCCAAGCGCTGGGTGCTGCCGAAGCCCGCGCGCGCGAGGCGCGCCTGCGCGCCGAAGCCGGTGTTGCCGGCGGCCGACCTGGTGAAATCCGCGCCGCGCGCCAGCAAGTTTCGGCCGCTGATGCGGTGGTAAGCGTCGAGAAAGTGCAGCTCGAGCGCACGCGCATCGTCGCCCCGGTTGGCGGCGTGGTGATGACGCGCAACGTCAATCCGGGCGACATCATCGGCCCGAACGTGACCGCGCCGACGCTGTTCAAAATCGTCGATCCCGCCCGGGTTGAGGTGCGCCTGGAAGTCGAAGAATTGCTCGCCAATAAAGTCGCGGTCGGCATGCCGGTGCGCTTCATGCTGCCGGGCGCGCAGACGCAGATCGGCGTCGGCAAACTGACGCGCGTCGCCCCGCAAGTCGAAAAGCGCTCGATCGGCGCCGACGATGCGCGCATGCGCGCCGATAGCATGATTCGTCCGGCCTGGAGCGATTTCACGCCAATTGCCGGGCAGGCCTTGCCGCCGATCAATTTCCGCTTGGAGGCGTGGGTGGAGATCGCGAAATGAGGCATAAGAGGCGGCCGCTAAGTAGGCGTTAAACACCCTTAAGAAATCGGGCGACGTCGAGCTCCATTGACGCTAGGCGCGCCGCTGTTAAATTGCTCGTTGACGCGCTATCCATGCGCCAGTTACATTCCGTGACGAATGGCCTTCTGGGGACGAAAAAAGCAGTTCGTGCGCATATCGGTTGAGCGGTTGCAACCGGGCATGCACATTTCACTTGCCGAGCGCTGGTTTGATCACCCATTCATCCTGAACGAGTTCACGCTCGCCAGCGAGCAAGAAATCTCTGTCATCCGCGCGATGGG
>CADEEN010000281.1 GCA_902826345.1 uncultured Burkholderiales bacterium
CCTTCAAGCTCCCACAAGGAGGAAGGGGCTTCGGACGCTTCATTTGCTTGAAGTACTTCGACGAACTGCACGTAGAAAGTGTCTATCGCGACGCAGCGATGCACCGTCGAACTTTCTCGATGGGCAAGGCGCAGGAAATCATTGTCAATGAGCACGTGTCCAGCACGACCTCGATGACGACCGGAACAGTCGTGACGCTTGCGGGTGAGCGATCCGGCCAATTGCCACGAAAACTGTCAACCATCTCGCGTGGGCTCGTGGAGTTGCTGCTCCCCTACTTCACCACCGAGGGCTACGCCTGCCCCCGAATCGAACTGAGTGAAGCCGACGGCAGCGGACCAATAGTCCTCAATGACTATCTGGGTAGCCCAGAGGCGGTAATTCACGAGCTGCCGTTGCCGGAGACGCAGTTCCTGTTGGAAGGCAAGTCGAGAACCGAACTCTTCCGCGTTCGTGTCTTCAAGATGCTCGCCCCTAAGAACAAGGTTAGCAAGGTGAGCCTGGTCGCGCACAAGCGAGAGGTCACAGAGACGTCTCTGGCCTCATACATCCCTGAGTTCGCCGACGAATTCGTCGAGGATCCCGGCGGCGATGAGAGCCGCCGCAGGAACTACATACTTAAGGCGTACGTCTTCGGCGAGTATCTTGACCAGCACGTACTCCTTGAGCGCGGCGCTTTCGAATTTGCCAAGGACTCGGAGCTGCTGTTGGGGATCTCCCAATCAGAGATAGAACGTAAGGCAGCTTCGATCGCGAAGGAAGCGGTCGCGTCGCAAGTCGTGAGCCGACAGGAGCGAAAGCGTGAGCAAGTTCAGGCCTACGTAGAAGAACGGGCGCCATGGCACAAGGCGCTGCTACGCAGGGTCGACATCACTACCTTCCCTACAGCCCCCACCGACGCCGAAATCGAAGCGCTACTTCATCGTGAGAAGTTCAAGCAGGAAGTCAAAGTCAAGGAAGAGGTCACTGCTCTGCTGGCATCCAAAGACTCAGAAAATCTGACTGCGAGGGCGGCAGAGTTAGTAAGCCTCGTGTCTGAGAGCAGCAAAAATGAGCTGGCCCACTACGTGACGCTTCGCAAGCAGGTCCTTGAATTGTTCAAGCGAAGCCTTGAGCTCGATTCGACCGGAACGCACCTGTCCGAAGCCGCCGTTCACAGCGTGATCTTTCCCACCAGGTCGGATGACCAGTCAACTCCGTACGAAGACCACAACTTGTGGATCCTCGACGAGCGGCTTACGTTCACGAACTACGTTGCCTCAGACCTACCACTCGACGGGGGTCAAAGTCAGAGACCAGACATCATCGCCTTCGATCGGCGCGTAGCGTTTCGCGCCGAGAACGAGGCAAGCAATCCGGTCACGATCTTTGAGTTCAAGCGCCCGAGGCGTGATGACTTCGTCAACCCGTCGTCGAAGGAAGACCCCGTTCAACAGATCATCCGGTACGTGAACAGCATGCGAGCTGGGAAGTACCAAACGCCAAAAGGGCGTGACATTCACGTCAGTCAGACAACGCCTTTCTATGGGTACGTTGTCTGCGACTTGACTGCGAAGGTAAAGGACTGGCTTCGTGAAGAAAAGAACTTCACTCCTATGCCAGACAACCTCGGCTGGTTCAACTGGTTCGGCAACATCAACCTCTATGTCGAAGTACTGAGCTGGGACAAGATGCTTAGAGACGCTGAGATGAGGAACAGGGTGTTCTTCCACAAGCTAGGGATTTAGTTGCTCATTGCGAGTCACATCGCCAAATACGATCCGACCATGGTCAAGAAAACTGCCGAAGTAGAGCTGGTGCAACGCGCCACCGACCGGCTTAGAGGCCGCTTTGCGCTGCTGCCGGCGAGAGACGAAGTGATGACATCAGCGCAGGTTCGACACCTTGCTGAAACGTCGGAGCTCACGTTGCAACAGCAGACACCTCGCGTCGCGACAACGATTCGGTCTTTGCGGAAAGGCCGATTTGCTTTGGGTGCAGGTCTCTCCGACGCCATTGGCGATGGCCGCGATTGAGGCCCTTCCCCATCCATGCGCCTCGAAGATCTCCGCCACCGCCTGCGCACTCTCGGCGCCAACCCCGCGCACGAGCAGCATGTGTTGCGGCGCTGGTCGCAGAGTAAACCGCAGGACAGCGGGCGGCGGCGAATCGACAACTACCTGCCGCAGACGCTGCGCCATGCCCTGCCCGCGCTCGCCGATGAACTCGCGTCGCTGGCGCGCTTGCACTCCGAACACCAAGCCATCGATGGCTCAGCGCGCTTGCTGATCGCGCTGTGCGACGGCCAGACCGTCGAGGCCGTGCGCCTGCCGCGCAGCGAAGGCCTGTGTGTCTCCACGCAAGTCGGCTGCGCCGTCGGCTGCACCTTCTGCATGACCGGCACGATGGGCCTCGTGCGCCAGCTCGGCAGCGCCGAGATCGTCGCCCAGGTGGCGTTGGCGCGGCAGCAGCGCGCCGTCAACAAGGTCGTCTTCATGGGCATGGGCGAGCCGGCGCACAACCTCGACAACGTGATGGACGCGATCGAGCTGCTCGGCCAGGAGGGCGGCATCGGGCACAAGAACCTCGTGTTCTCGACCGTCGGCGATGCGCGTGTGTTCGAGCGCCTGCCGCAAGGCACCGTGAAGCCCGCGCTCGCGCTGTCGCTGCACACGACGAACGACGCGCGCCGCGTGCAACTGCTGCCGCGCTCGCCGCGCATCAAGATTGCCGAACTCGTCGAGCGCAGCGAACAGTACGCCCGCGCCACCGGCTACCCGATCCAATACCAGTGGACGCTGCTCGCGGGCGTCAACGACGGCGACGACGAGATCGACGGCATCGTGTCGTTGCTCAAGGGCAAGCACGCGATCCTGAACATGATTCCGTACAACCGCGTCGAAGGCTTCAACCTCGAACGGCCAAGTGCAGAACGCTGCACGGCGATCTTTCGCTTGCTCAATCAGCGCGGCGTGCTGACGCGCCTGCGGCAATCGGCCGGGCAGGATGTGAACGCCGGCTGCGGGCAGTTGCGCTCGCGTGTGATCGCGTTGCGCGCGGTGTCGCCGCTCGCAGCGCACGCCGAATCGGTATAGTCGCGCGCCGCCAACCCAGGGAGACTGCCGTGCGACACACCCTCGCTGCCTTCGCGCTCGGCTTGTGCTGCGGGCTCGCGCCGGCGCAGACGATGCCGGCCGACGCGCCCGGCGCCAAGGATCATGCGACGCTGACCCGCTACGCCGGTTCGTGGCTGGCGGCGCAGGAAGACAAGGCGTTCGATGCGGCGTCCATCCCGTCGGGCGCGAAGGCCGATCAGGTGACCGCGCTCGAAGGCCGCGTCACGCGCCTGTACTACGTGGCGCCGGCCGGCCGCTCGGTCTTGGAGGTGCAGCGCAACTACGAACAGGCGCTGGAGAAGGCGGGAGCCACGCGGCGCGATGCCTGCGCTGCGCCGGCCTGCGGCGAGCGCGCGTTGCGCGCGGTGGCAGGCGCCGACAAGCCGCGGCTCTCCACCGGCACGCTGGAAGGGTGGGACGCCAAGACGCTGGTGGATCAGTGGCTCGATCTCGCCAGCGTGCGCTGGTGGTACGGCACGCTCAATGCTGCCGGCACCACGCTGCACTTGGCGGTGTTGTCGGCCAAGCCGGGCATCGGCGCCGTGGCCGACAAGCATGCTGCCACCGTGGTGCTGATCGTCGAGCCCAAGGCGATGGAGGCCGGCCAAGTCGGCGTCGATGCCACCGCGCTGGCGCGCGGCCTGCAGGCCGAGGGCAAGATCGCGCTGTACGGCGTGTTCTTCGACAGCGGCAAGTCCGAACTCAAACCCGAGAGCAAACCGCAGCTCGACGAGATGGCCAAGCTGCTGCAGGCCAATGCGGCGATGCGCGTCTTCGTCGTCGGCCACACCGACAACCAGGGCGCGCTCGATGCCAACCTCGCGCTGTCGCGTGCGCGTGCGCAGGCGGTGGTCGATGCGCTGGCCAAGACCTACAAGGTCGATGCCAAGCGCCTGGCTGCCGCGGGCGTGGCCAACTACGCGCCGCTGGCCAGCAACGCCAACGACGCCGGCCGCGCGCGCAATCGCCGCGTCGAGCTGGTGCTGCAGTAGCCGATCGCTCGGCCGCTGCGCTGCTTGCGCGGCTGCGGCCCGGGCGCGCGTCGCCTAGCGTTTTTCTTCGACGAGTGCGATGCGCCGCTGCAAGCGCTGTGTCTCGGCCGCATCGCCTGCCTTCTCGGCGCGCAGCGCCTGCACCTTCAACCACGCCAGCAGCGGCCGCCGCCAGCCTTGTGACGACGCGGTCTCTGTGGCCATGTCGATCATTGGCGGACTCGCCTTGCCGGCCTGGAATAGCACGGCCACAGCGATCAGGCGGGATTGCGGGTCTTCTATCGACTGCACGCTAGCGAGCGACGGTTCGCCGCCGGCCACTGCCTGTTGTGCGGCCGGCAGGCGCGCGATGTCTTCACGCGCAAGCGGCCGTGCAGCCAAGTGATCGGCATACGCGCGCTCGGCCGCCGGCGCATCGGCGCGCAGCGCCTCGAAGCGCTCGCAAGGCTCGAAGACGAGGCTGGCCACGCGCGCCGCGCAGCGCATCAGCTCGGCGCGCGCGAGCAGGTCGGCGCGGCCGGTGCTGGCGAGTGTGTGGCGGGCACGCTCCATCTCGGCGTCGCTCGCTTTCGTCTCGCCGGCGAGGTAGGCCGTCGTCGCACGATCGAGTGCGCCCTTCGCGTCGGCCTGCCATGCCGGTGGCGTGGGGCCGCTCGCGCAGGCGGCGAGTAGCGCTGCGAGCACGAGCACGGCTCTCATTTCAACTTCAGCTCCGTCTCGCGCGCGAACGGCCATTTGCGGTTGACCTCATCGACCAGCGACTCCACTTTGCGCACTGTCGCATCCACTTCACCGCGCAGCGCGCCCAAGTCGGTGGTGGCCTCACGCGCATTGCCGGCTACGGCCTGCACCTCGGCCAGCACCGCATCGACTTTCTTCAACGTGCCGCGCGCATCGGCGAGCACCGCGTTCAATTGCGTCACAGTCGTGCGGCTGCCGGCCACCAGGCCGTCAGGTCCGAGCACTTGCGCGTCGGCCTTCGCCGCCATGCGATCGACGCGCGCCAGCAATGTGTTCACGCGGTCGAGCACCTCGGCGATCTTCTTCGCATCGGCCTCGTTGCCGAGCAGCGCGCCCATCGCGCCCTGCGGGCCGTTCAACTTCTCGGTCAGCGTCTTCACGTTGTCCAGGCTGCCGGCCAAGGACGAGTCGCTCGCGGTGAGCCTGTTCAGGTTGCCGACTAGCTCGCGCGCCGCCGCCACGACGATCGGCAGCTCGGCCGCGGTGTCGCCGACCAGCACCTTGCGCTCGGCGCCGTCGGGCAGCAACGGGTCGGTGAGCACGCCGCTGTAGGCGCGCAGCGTGGCGCCGCCGACGAGGCTGCGCACGAGGGTGAACATGCTCGACGTGCGCAACCAATGCGCGTCCTTCTTCGGCACGTCGATCAGGATGCGCGCATTGCCCTCGGGCGACAGCTCGACGCTGCGCACGCGGCCGATCGGAAAACCCGAGAACGTCATGTCCATGCCGACGCGCACGCCTTCGGAGTCATCGACCAGCAGCACCAGGCGCTGCGTCTGCTCGAAGACGCCGCGCGCGTACATCAGGTAGAGCGCGGTGCCGCCGATCAGCGCCACGAGCAGCGCCAACAGCAGCGCGGCCTTGAGTTCGAGGTGGCGT
>CADEEN010000282.1 GCA_902826345.1 uncultured Burkholderiales bacterium
ACAGAAAGTTGCCACCCGAACCGGCCACCGCGGTCGAGCCGGCGGTCGGGCCACCGCGGGCGCGCCGCACCGGCGCAGCGCCGCCGGCCGGCGCCTCGGTGATCTCAGTCTCGCCGGGCAGCGGCGTGCTGCGCAAGCCGCCGCGCACGGCATCGGGCAGCGTGGTGCGCAGGAACTCGGGGCCGGCCGCGACGCCGGGCGGCGCGAGGGTGGCGCCGGCCGACGGCGCTCCGGGCAACGAGCGGTCGCCGCGGACGTCCAGGTTGTCCAGGTGCGCCGGGTCGTTGCTGCGGCGTCGCGCGGCGAACTCCTCGACCTCGAACTCGCTGCTGCCGCCCTGGCTGATCGTCATCACCATGTCGACCCGGTTCGCGCCGGTCAGGAAGGGGGCGAAGAAGCCCTCGACGCGGCCACCGTCGAAGTCCTCGAAGCGCACCGGGAAGTTCACGCCCTCGACCCGCGCGCGCACGCCGGCCGCACCCAGGCTGCTGCCGTCGAGCGCCAGCACGGCGGCACCCGACGGGTTGCCGCGACCGGGCGCGGCGCGCAGTCCGAAGGGGTCGAAGCCGCTGACCAGCACGCGCTTGGTGCCGCGGCGCAGGCCGCTGAACTCGGCGCTGTCCATGCCGCGCGAGGCCGACTCGAAGGTCTCGAGCAGCGCGCTGCGGTCGGTAGCCGACAAGGTCCAGCGCGGCTGGTAGGCGCGCAAGGCGCGTGTCATCTCGAGCCGCGTCCAGTACAGCGGGCGATCGTCCGTGTCGGGGTTGCGGCGCCGCTGGGCGCGCGCGGTGGCGGTGCTCCAGAGGTTGCGGCCCTCGCGGCGCACCACGCGGCGCGCGGCGGCCAGGCTGCCCGCGCCCGCCAGCGCGGCGGTGAAGCGCGGCACCAGAGCCTCGAAGCCGCTGGTTTCGAGCACCGTCTGCGACACGGTGGGCGCCACGGCGCCGGGCACGGTGGCGTCGCGCCCCGGGCGGACCGGGTCGGGCACCGAACGGGGCGCGGTGCTGCCGCTCGGCAGGCCGCGCCGCTCCTCGGCCGTCGGCAGCGCGGCGCTGCGCCCGCTCGGGCACGGCGGCGGCAGCGGCAGGCTCGACGTTCCAGCGAGCAGCTCCGAACGCTCGCTGTCCGAGAGGTCGTGGCCATAGCCGTCGCGCACGATGGTGCGGTACTCCTCGCCGTCGCTGCCGGGGATCGCCGAGCCGCTGATGTCGCCGCGCCACTCCTGCTGCAATTGCGCGCTGCTGCAGCGCGGCCGGGCGAAGCCGCGCACCTCGACCATGGTCTGGTTGCGGCGCTCGCCGCAGAAGATGTGGCGCGCGGTGGCCAGCGGCAGGCGCACGCAGCCGTGCGACAGCGGCGTGCCGTCGACCGTGTGGTGCTCGTGCAGCGCGATGCCGCGTCCGGGAACGAAAGTGTTCCAGAACTGCCAGCCGTTGTGCTCGCGCCGGCGGTCGGAGATCGGGAACTCGGCGCCGGCGGAGATGGGCGTGCAGTTGCTGCCGGTGGTGCGCGATCGGTTGCGGTCGCAGGCCGTGCCTTCGAGCGTGTCGACGCAGCAATGGCCCTTGCCGGTCGAGCAGCCCGAGGTTTCGAGCGCACCGTCGCTCCAGTGCAGCGTCACCGACTGCGGCGTCTCCTGCTCCACCACCACCTTGCGGATCCAGCGGCCCTCGGCCACGTCGGCGCAGTCGCCCGTCCGCGGCGCGTCCCAGCGGCGCTGCACGCGGCGCGCGATGGCACTGCCGGCGCTGCCCGGCTGGACACGGGTCGCACGACCGGCAACCACGGCATCGGCATGCGCATCGGCCGCATGTTCGGCCGGCGTGTCGGGGGCATCGACCTCGATCGGCGCGGCGGCCGCCTGAGGGGAGGCGCCGCGTTGCTGGATCGTGTGCGCCAGTTCGTGCGCCAGCAGATGCAGGCCGGATGCAGCGTCGGGCCGGAAGCGCCCGGCGCCGAAGTGCACGTGCTGGCCGTAGGTGAAGGCCTGGGCGTGCAGGGCGTGCGCCTGCGCGTGGCTGGACGCGTCGTCGTGCACGCGCACGTCGGCGAAGCGGGTGCCGAACAGCGGCTCGAGTTGCGAGCGCAAGGCCGCCTCGAGAGGCCGCCCGCCACGCTCGAAGTCGGCGCCCGGCGGCGCCGTCGCGGGCGAAGCCCCGTCGCGGTGGCGCTGCACGCGCTGCTTGCGGCACTCGTCGCAGCGACCCTGTCCGGCACAGCGGCACGCGCGCTGCACGCGGCGCGGGGCGGCCGTTTCGGCCGCAAGGCTGCGCGCCGGCAGCGCGTTCACGGTGCCGCCCTCGCAGGCGCCGGCGCGCGGATCGCCGGTGCGTCGCCGGGAAAGTCGTCGTGCAGCGCGCGCGCCAGCGCAGCATGGCGCAGCGCCTGCGCGGCGCTGACGTTGCCGTAGGTCTGGTAGACCGCCGACAGCAGCGACTCGGCGCGCGCCTTGTCGTCGGGCAGCGAAATCCAGTCGGGACAGACATGCGCCGATGCATCGCTCGACGCGGCCAGCCCGATCAGTCCCCCCAGGCCCGCGCCGAGCAAGGCGCCGAGCGCCGTGATGCCGGCCCCCAGCAGCAGCGCCAAGCCAGTGCCGATCACGGGCGCGGCCATGAGGCCGCCGACGATGCCGCCGATGAGGCCGAGCCCGCCGCCGATGGCCGCGCCGATGCGAGCCCCGGCGCCGGCGCGACCGACGGCCGGCTGCATGTAGGCGCGCTGCTCGGCGCTGCAGGCACTGGCGGCGCGTTCGTCGCAGTGCACCTCGATCGGCGATTGCAGGCGCCGCTTCATCGTCGCGTACAGCCGATCGGCCGCCGCGTACGTGGCCGGCTCCGCATCGCCCAGGTGGGTGGTGAACAGAGCGCGGTCGGTGCGCGAGGCGGCGGCCATCGCGGCGATGCTGGTCCAGCGCTGACCCAGGCCGAGCGCGCGCCGGATGGCGGCCCGGGTGGCGTCGCTGCAGTCCTCGATCTCGTCGGCGGGCGGCGTGCCGCGCGCCGCGGTGCCGGTGGCCAGCTCCCGCACGAACAGCGCGTAGGACTCGGCGTTGTTGACCGACTCTTCGGCCGTCAGGGCGGGCAGCAGGCGATCGTTGGCATAGGCCCGGTCCGGAACGTGCGTATCGTCGTCGGTGTCGGGCAGGGCGTGCACGATCTCGTGGATCAGCAGCGTGGCCTGCCCCTGGCGTGCGCTGCCGAAAAACGACGGGCAGACCATCACGCTGTCGCCGTCGGCCACGGCGTCGAACGACGCGCAGCGGCGGTTGGCGGCCGTGCCGCATGCCAGGCCGGCCGGGTCGTTGCGCCGCGCCGCCAGGTTGCCGTGGGCCGCGTCGAGCACGTGCCGCACGCGCGCGGGCAGCGCCGGCGCATGGCCGTGAAAGTGGGCGCTCAGCGCCGCCTGCGTTCCCGCGTGGGCCGCATCACCCGGCGCGGCGATGAAGGCGTCGAGGCGGCGCCGTGCGCCGGCAAGCTGCTCCAGGGCCAGCGCGAGCACCGGATCGAGCGCCTCGCGCTGATCGTCGCTGCAGGGGCCCACCTCGGCCGGAGCCGCTGCCGGCGTCGGCTGCCGCGCCAGCGCCGGCGCCCTTGCGTCGAAGCGCAGCGGCTCGCGCGTGTGCAGCCGCTCGGCGTTGCGCTCGGCTTCGTGTTCGGCTGGGTCGTCGCTGGCGCTCGTGCGTGCGGCGGCCAAGCCGGCGCGCTGCTGCACCACGTGGGTCAGCTCGTGCGCGAGCAGGCGCATGCCGCTGCGGCCGTGCGGGTCGAAGCGTGCGCCGCCGAAGACGATGTCACGTCCGCTCGTGAAGGCGAGCGCGCCGGCGGCGCGCGCGGCCGCGGCGGCGCGGTCGCCGTCGTGAACCCGCACGTCGCCGAAGGCATGGCCGAATCGGTGTTCGAAGAAGCGGCGCGTCGCGTCGGGCAGCGGGCGGCCGGGCCCATCGGGCACCGCCGCCGCGAGGCCGAGGCCCGCGCCGGGGGCGGCTGCGCGCTGGGCCTCGCGGCGCCGGCGCTCCTCGCAGGCGTCGCAGCGGCCGGCCGCGCCGGACTTGGCGCCGCAGGCACAGCGCATCTGCAGGGCGCGTGCCGGCGCTCGCCCGGCAGCGGGGCGCGCGCGTGCCAGGGTGGTTTCAGCCACGGTCGACGGCTCCCCGCAAGGCCGTGGTGGCGAGCCGATCACCGATGGCGCCGGCCACGGATTCGGCCAGGGTGACAGGCGCCGCGTTCGCCGCGGCGGTGATCTCAGCAGGTGCGCCGAGCCGGCCGGCGATCGCCCGCTGCAGGGCGTCGGCCGTCAAGGCTCGCACATCCGCCGCGCCGCCATCGACCACCACGCGAGCGATGCGCACATGCAGCGTCTTCATGCCGCCCCCCCGCCGTCGCGCGCAAAGCTGCGCTCCAGCTTGGCGAACTCGGCACGCGCGGCGTCCATCAGCAGCGCCTGCTCGATCTTCGAGCCGCGCCGCGCGGCGGCGAAAGCGGCGTTGACCGCGATCGCGCGGATGTTTCCCCCAGGCAGGTGGATGCGCGAGAGCACGCCGAAGTCGAGTTCGCCCAGCGGCGCCCGGCGCGGGAACTGGCGACGCCAGATCGCCTCGCGCGCGGCGGCGTCGGGGAATGGGAAGGGCACGACGAAGCGCAGCCGGCGCAGGAAGGCGCGGTCGAGCGCACCCTTGAGGTTGGTGGTCAGGATGGCCAGGCCGCGGTAGGCCTCGACACGCTGCAGCAGGTAGGCGACCTCGATGTTGGCGTAGCGGTCGTGGCTGTCCTTGACCTCGCTGCGCTTGCCGAACAGGGCGTCGGCTTCGTCGAACAGCAGCACCGCGCCGCTGGCCTCGGCGGCGTCGAACACGCGCTTCAAGTTCTTCTCGGTCTCGCCGATGTATTTGCTGACCACCAGCGCCAGGTCGATGCGGTAGAGGTCGAGCGCGAGCGCATTGGCGATCGCCTCGGCGGCGAGCGTCTTGCCGGTGCCGCTCTCGCCGGTGAACAGGGCGCACAGGCCGAGGCCGCGCGGTGTGCCGTCGCCGAAGCCCCAGTCGTCGAAGACACGCCGGCGGTGCTCGAGTTGCGCGGCGATCTCGTGCAGCACCGCCAGCGTGGGCGGCGGCAGCACCAGGTCGTCGAAGCCGGTGCGCGAGTCGATGCGCTGCGCCAGCGCGTCGAGCCCGCCGCGCGCGGCTTCGCGCAGCGCCGCCCACCACGCGTCGCGGTCGGCGCCCGCATCGAGCTGCGAGCGCACGGCCTGCAACGCGCGCGGCTCGACGCGGAACTGTGCCTGCGCCGGCGCGGCGGCGTCGGGCAGCACGGGTGCGGCCGGCCGGGCCTCGACGCGCACGACCTGCTTGCCCGGCCAGGGCAGCGCCTCGTGGCGCGGCGCGAGCAGCAGCACGGGGCTCGTGAGCGTGGCGGCCAGGTGCAGCGCGGCGGCCTGCGTTGCGTCAGGCGTCGCCGCTTCGCCGGTGGGCGGCAGCGCGATCGCGATGCCGGCGCCGAGCAGCGCGGCCTCGCGGTCGAGGCGGCGCGTGCACTCGGCGGCCTCGCGCGCATCGCTCGGCCAGAGCGCGGGCTCGACGGCCAGGGCCGCGAGGCCTGCTTGGTCGAGCACGGCCAGCGCCAGGTCGCGTGCGGCGCTCTCGCGCCCTGTCACCAGCACCAGCGCCGGCGCGCCCGCGGCGCGCAG
>CADEEN010000283.1 GCA_902826345.1 uncultured Burkholderiales bacterium
CGATGGCGTGCTCTGTGGGCGGAGTGATCGGCGTTGAGGTGCTCGACCGGGGCAGTGGCGTGCCAGTGGCGCACATCGCCGTGGGCAAATTCGGCGCAATCAACAGCGTCGCCATCCGTGGTGGCGTCGCCGCGTTGGCCATCGAAAACACCATCGACAGAACGCTGCCCGGCGTGGTGGTGTTCTACGACATGCCCGGCGAGTGCAGCTCGGCGCGGCGGTGCCCTTCGCCCGTGAAATTCGGCGCGCACTCGTTCTCGATCCGCGACACGGGCGGCAAGATCGTTTTCGACAGCGGCGGCCAGCTCGACCACGAGGCGATGCGCCGAGGCATCTACGACGACGGCCGCAGCGACAACAAGGGCGTCGAGCCCGAGGGGCTGGCGCTGGGGCTGGGGCGGGCTGCAGACGACGACCACGGCGACGAAGACGACGAGCGCGGCGACGATTGACCGGCCATGAACGGCCGCCGGCTGTTCGTGCGCGCTATGCGCGCAACGGCACGGGACTCAGCATCAAGCCCGGGCTGCCGCTGTCGATGACTTGCGAGACGATGCTCTCGAAGCGGACGACGACGCTGCGCCAGTCGATGCGGCACGCCGTCTCGCGCGCCGCGGCGCCGAGGCAGGCGCGCAGTGCGGCATCGCCGGCCAGTGGCAGGGCGGCGCGCACGAAGGCCGGCAGATCGGCGCCGGCGGCCAATTGACCGTTGCGGCCGTGCGCGATCCACTGTCCGGCTGCGGCGCTGTCGAATGCGACGACGGGCAGGCCGCTGGCCATGGCTTCGGTCGTGACGTTGCCGAAGGTCTCGGTCAGGCTCGGGAACAGGAACACATCGGCCGACGCGTAGTGGGCTGCCAGGTCGTCGCCGCTGCGGTGGCCGGCGAAGATCGCTTGCGGGCAGCGCGCGCGCAGCGCCTCGCGCAGCGGGCCGTCGCCGACGAACAGCAGCCGGGTGTTGGGGCGCAGCGCGTGCATCGCCTCGTGCGCAGCGAGCACCGCGTCGAGATTCTTCTCGGCCGCGAGGCGGCCGACGTAGGCCAGCACCAGATCGTCGTCATGGGCGCCCCACGTTCGCCGCAGCGCCGAATTGCGCTTGGCCGGATCGAACAGCCGCGTGTCGACGCCGCGGCCGACGACATGCAGGCGATCGAATCCGCGCGCCGCCAGCTCGGCGCGCAGCGCGTCGGTGGGCACCATCGTGCACTGCGCCTGGTTGTGGAACTTGCGCAGGTAGGCCAGGATCGGCCGCGTCAGCCAACCGATGCCGTAGTGCTGGCCGTAGGCGTGAAAGTTGGTGCGGAAGTCCGTGGTCACCGGCAGGTGCAGATGGCGCGCCGCCTGCAATGCCGACCAGCCGAGCGGCCCTTCGGTGGCGATGTGGACCGCGTCGGGCCGGCGCAGCGACCACAGGCGCACGAGCGTGCGCCTGGCCGGCAAGCCCATGCGCAGGTTCGGGTAGCGCGGGATCGGCCAGCCGCCGGTCAGCACCTCTTCGAAGCGGCTCGGCCGGTGCGTGTCGGCAGCAATCGTCTGTCGCGGCCGCACCAGCTGCACGTCGTGGTGGCGCTCGTGCAGGCCGTTGACCAGGCGCGCCATCGACATCGCCACGCCGTTGACTTCGGGCGGATAGGTCTCGGTGACCAACGCCAAGCGCCGCGAGCGCGGCGACGCCGGCAGGCTCTGCATCAGCAGGTTGTCGATCAGGTCACGCTGCATGGCCAGATGTTGACGCTGGCTGATAACCGTTCGATGACAACGCGCATTCGTCACCGTGCTTTCACGCAAGGTCTTCACCATTCCGCCGTACAGCGCCGGTGCGCTGTTTCACAGGAGCGTCATGAAGCCATCATTCCTGGACGAGTTGCGCATGCAGCGCTGGGACGACCACCGCTACTACCACCACAGCCGCATCAACCAGAGCCTGCACCTGGTCAGTGCGATCACCTTCGTCGCCGCCTACGGCCTGCTGTTCGTCGATCCGGCTCTGGCTGCGATCCTGGCTTGGTGCGTGTCGATGACGACGCGGCAGGCCGGCCACTTCTTCTTCGAGCCGCGCGACTACGACCAGGTAAACGAGGCCAGCGACGAATTCAAGGAAGAGATCAAGGTCGGCTACAACATCGAGCGCAAGATCGTCCTGATGGCGGTGTGGGCGGCGATCCCGCTCGTGCTCTGGCTCGAGCCGTCGCTGTTCGGCGCGATCGAGCCGTCCGTCGGGTTCCAAGGCTTTGCGCACGATGTCGGCATCGCCTGGCTGGCGCTCGGCGTGGCCGGGCTGGTCTTTCGCGTCGGCCAGTTGTGGTTGGAGCAAGACCTGCTGACCGGCCTGGTCTGGATGACGAAAATCCTCACCGACCCGTTCCACGACATCTGGCTGTACCACAAGGCGCCGCTGCAATTGCTGCGTGGCGAACTGATCGATCCGATGGCGCATGTGCGCCACCGCTGATGCGGTCAGAACTTCAGGCGCAGCATCTCAGTGAGGATGCTGCGCTTGATGGCCTTGGCCGTCAGCGTAGGCGCGCTCCACCACCAGCCATCGGCCTGCATCTGCACGCAGGCCTCGACGAAGCGCTCGGCCACGGCGTCGGAATCGGCATCGCTGTAGTTCAGGCTGAAGATCAGCCGGCCGCTGCCGACCCAGCTCAATGCGAGGCCCTGCGCGCGCAGGTAGAACTGCAGCATCCAGTGGTAGCGGCCGGGCTGCGTGTAGAGCACCGTCCAGATGCTCGACAGGTTGGCCACCTGCACCGGCACGCCGGCCTCGCGCAAGCGCCAGTTGAGGTGTTCGGCGCGGGCGTTCCAGCGCGCGTCGAGGCCTTCGTACATCGAGGCCACTTGCGGTGTCTGCAAGCGATCGAGAAACGCCGCCATCGCACCCATCACGTAGGGGTGCGAGTTGAAGGTGCCGCGGGCGAAACAGATGTCGGCGGGCCGCGCTTCGCGATAGCGCTTCATCAGCGCGCTCTTGCCGCAGACCACGCCCACCGGCAGGCCGCCGCCGAGCGTCTTGCCGTAGGTCACCATGTCGGCGCGCACGCCGAAGTACTGCTGCGCGCCACCCGGCGCGAGGCGGAAGCCGACGAAGACCTCGTCGAAGATCAGCACGATGCCGCGCTCGCTGCAGACTTCGCGCAGGCGCTTCAGCCACGCGGCGTAGGCGTCGCGGTTGAAGCCGGCGCGGCGCGAGCCGTCCACCAGTTGCGCATCGCCGGGCGCGTTGGCGTTCGGGTGCAGCGACTGCAGCGGGTTGACGAGCACGCAGGCGATGTCGCGCCGCGTGCGCAGCACTTTGAGCGAGCGCTCGTCCATGTCACGCAGCGTGTAGGTTTCGCGCGGCGGCAGCGGGTTGCCGGGGCCTGGCTGCACGTCTTCCCACCAGCCGTGATAAGCGCCGCAGAAGCGCACCAGGTACTTGCGCCGCGTGTGATAACGCGCCAGGCGCACGGCCTGCATCACGGCTTCGGTGCCGGACATGTGGAACGAGACTTCGTCGAGGCCCGAGATGACTTTGAGCCGCTCGGCGTTGGCCAGCGTCATCGGGTGCAGGTTGCCGAGCACGGGACCCATTGCACGCGCGCGTTCGACGCCTTCGTCGATGCAGGCCTTGTAGAAGTCGGTGCCGAAGACGTTGACGCCGTACGAGCCGGTGAGATCGAAGAAACGGTTGCCGTCGAGGTCTTCGACCATCACGCCGTCGGCGGCTTGCGCAAAGGCGCCGACGGCAAGGCACTTGCGCACCAGCGGCGCGTACTGGAACGGCACGCGGTAGCGGCCGGTGAACTGCAGGTCGGAGATGGTTTCGCGCGCGCGCGCCGTGGTGGCAGCGCTGACGGGGAAGCGTTGCTCGAAGACGGCCGCCAGGCGCTCGAACGCCATGCGGCGCTGTTGCGCCACGGTGTCGGGCGCGCCGTCGCTGTCGAAGAAACGCGCGTCGTCGTAGGCGTAGCCGGGGATCAGCGCGGCCAGCCGCTTGGCCCAGCGCGAGTGGCCGGCGAGTGAGCGGTGCTTGGCGCGCGACAAGTCGAGGCGGCGCTTGGCCGCGGGCAACAGGGCCAGCGCCCCGAGGGCCAGGGCGGCAGAAGCAAAGGTTTCATTCATGAGGCGGGGGTATGACAGAGGTTGTTGACAAGGTTGTGAATCCCGGCGCGCTGCGTCGCGTTTTTGCGCAGGAGGACCTGAACTTCCTGCTCACCAACCGCGTGCCGCGCATTGCCTTGACGCGGCTGATGGGACGTGTGTCGCGCATTCGCAGTCCGCTGTTCACGCGTGTGGCGATCGCCGTCTGGCGTCTGTTCACCGAACTCGATCTGAGCGAGGCCAGTGAGCAGCGTTTCGCCTCGATCCACGACTGCTTCACGCGCAAGCTGCGCGAAGGCGCACGCCCGATCGACACGCGCGCCGAGGTGCTGACGAGCCCGTGCGACGCCATCGTCGGCGCCTGCGGGCGTGTCGAGCGCGGCCAGGTCTTGCAGGCCAAGGGCATGCCGTATGCGCTGGCCGATCTGTTCGGCCCGACGCAGGACAGCACTGCCTTCGAAGGCGGCAGCTACGTCACGCTGCGTCTGACGTCGGCGATGTACCACCGCTTCCACGCGCCGCACGACGGCACGGTCGAGCAAGTGACCTACATCAGCGGCGACACCTGGAACGTGAACCCGATTGCGCTGCAACGCATCGAGCGACTGTTTTGCCGCAACGAGCGTGCGCTGCTGCGAATGCGGCTGCACACGGGGCAGGCCATTGCGATAGTACCGGTGGCGGCGATCCTCGTTGCCAGCCTGCGCCTGCACTTCCTTCCGGGTGTGCCGTATCCGCGCCAGCGCGGCGCCAGCGAAACGCCGTGCGATGCGCCGCAGACGAAGGGCCAGGAGATGGGCTGGTTCGAGCACGGCTCGACGATCATCGTCTTCGTGCCGCGTGGCTTTGCGCTGTGCGAAGGCATCGCGGCGGGCGTGACGCTGCGCATGGGTCAGGCGTTGATGCGGCTGCCGTCATAGCGACGTCACGCGCCACGGCCACGATGCTGGCCTCATGAAGACCATCGACTTCGTGTACTTCAACGCCGGCGGCGGCCATCGCGCGGCTGCCTTGGCCTTGCAGGCCGTGATCGAGCAGCAGCAACGCCCGTGGCGCGTGCGACTGATCGACCTGGGGCGCGTGCTCGACCCGCAGTCGAGCTTTCGTCGCGTCATGGGCTTCGACCCGCAGGACTTCTACAACAAGCGCCTGCAGCGCGGCTGGACGCTCGGCCTGGCGCAGGAGTTGAAGCTGCTGCAGGGCGCGATCCGCCTCGGCCATGCGTCGATGCTGCGCGTGCTGCAACGACACTGGGCCGCGACCGGGCCGGACCTGGTCGTCTCGCTGGTGCCCAACTTCAACCGCGTGCTCTGCGAGTCGGTGGCCAGCGCAGTGCCCGGCGTGCCCTTCGTCACCGTGATGACCGACATGGCCGACCACCCGCCGCACTTCTGGATCGAACCCGATCTGCCGCAGACGCTGGTCTGCGGCACGCCGCGCGCTGCGCGGCAGGCGCGTGATGCCGGTTACGCGGACGAGCACATCGTGCTGACCTCGGGCATGGTCATGAAGCCGACGTTCTACGACCTGCCGCCGATCAACCGCGCACACCGCCGCGCCGCGCTCGGCCTCGACCCGCTCCGACCGACCGCTGTGGTGAT
>CADEEN010000284.1 GCA_902826345.1 uncultured Burkholderiales bacterium
CATCGAGCTCGATGCGGCGGCGTGGCCCGCGGTGCAGCGCAGCGCCGCTGTCGTGCAGACCGCGGCCGCCGGCGACGCGGCGGTGTACGGCGTCAACACGGGCTTCGGCAAGCTGGCGTCGACGCGCATTGGCGCCGCGGATCTCGCCACGCTGCAACGCAACCTGATCCGCTCGCACAGCGTCGGCGTCGGCGAGCCGATGCAGGCCAGCGTCGTGCGGCTGGTGCTGGCGATGAAGGCGGCGAGTCTGGCGCGTGGCCACTCCGGCGTGCGGCCGGTGGTCATCGAGTCGCTGCTCGCGGCGCACAACGCCGGACTCGTTCCATGCATTCCGAGCCAGGGTTCGGTCGGCGCGTCGGGCGACCTGGCGCCGCTCGCGCACATGACGCTGGCGCTGATGGGCGAGGGCGATTGCCTCGTCGATGGCCAGCGCCGGCCGGCCGCGCAGGCGCTGCGCGACGCCGGCCTGACACCGCTCGCACTCGAAGCGAAAGAAGGCCTGGCGCTGATCAACGGCACGCAGGTCTCGACCGCGCTGGCGCTGCACGCGCTGTTCACCTTCGAGCCGGTGCTCGAAGCCGCGCTCGTCGTCGGCGCGCTGACGGTGGACGCTGCGCGTGGCAGCGATGGCCCGTTCGATGCGCGCATCCACGCGCTGCGCGGCCAGCCGGGGCAGATCGACGTGGCGGTCTACTACCGGCAGTTGCTGGCGGGCAGCGCGATTCGCCTGAGCCACCTCGAAGGCGACGACCGCGTGCAAGACCCGTATTGCCTGCGTTGCCAGCCGCAGGTCGTCGGTGCGTGCCTCGATCAGTTGCGGCATGCGGCGCTGGTGTTGCTGCGCGAGGCCAACGCGGTGACGGACAACCCGCTGGTGTTTGCGCAAGACGGCGCGATGATCAGCGGTGGCAACTTCCACGCCGAGCCGGTGGCGCTGGCGGCCGACGCGATGGCCAACGCCATTGCCGAAGTCGGCGCCATCGCCGAGCGCCGCATCGCGATGCTGATCGACAGCAATGTCTCGCGCCTGCCGCCGTTTCTCACCGCCAACGCGGGTTTGAACAGCGGCTTCATGATCGCCCACGTCACCGCCGCGTCGCTGGCCAGCGAGAACAAGAGCCTGGCCCATCCGGCCAGCGTCGACAGCCTGCCGACGAGCGCGAACCAGGAGGACCACGTCAGCATGGCGACCTTCGCCGCGCGCCGCCTGCAGCCGATGATCGCCAACGTGGCGCACATCCTCGGCATCGAGTGGCTCGCCGCGGCGCAGGGCATCGAGTTTCTGCGGCCGTTGCAGAGTTCGCCGCCGCTCGAAGCGGCACACGCCTTGCTTCGCCAGCATTGCCCGGCCATGCCCATCGACCGCTACCTAGCGCCCGACATCGAAGCCGCCACCGCGTTGGTGCGCGACGGATCGCTGTCGCGTATCTTCCGCACGTTGCCGGGGTTGCCGGCCCTCTGGACTCCAGGATGAAACACCCCCGAAGCGGCTTCGCCGCCTCCCCCTCAAGGGGGCAACGCCAGCAGCCGGGCAAAGCCCGATCCGCGGCGTTTGCTTGGACTCGGAGTCGCTTCGTTCGTCGCGTCGGCGCACAGCGCCATGGAACCACCGAAATGAAAACCAACCCGAAAGGCTCGTTCATGAAGAAGTCATTGCTCGCCGTCGTTGCCGTCATCGCCTTTGCTGCACAGGCTCAGGAGACGAAAGTCGGCATCGGCATCTCCGGCTGGACCGGCTTTGCGCCGCTGACGCTGGCCAACCAGGCCGGCATCTTCAAGAAGAACGGCCTCGACGTGTCGATCAAGAAGATCCCGCAGAAGGACCGCCACCTCGCGATTGCCAGCGGCGACATCCAATGCGCGGCGACGACGGTCGAAACCTGGGTCGTCTGGAATGCCAACGGCGTGGCGACGACGCAGATCTTCCAGCTCGACAAGAGCTACGGGGCCGACGGCATGGTCGTCAAGCCGGCCATCGCCAGCATCAAGGACTTGAAGGGCAAGACGATGGCGGCCGACGCGCCGGGCACCGCCACCTACTTCACGCTGGCCTGGATGCTGAAGAAGAACGGCCTGTCGATCAAGGACGTGAACGTCGTCAACCTGGCGCCGCAAGCCGCCGCCAACGCGATGATCGCCGGCACCTCCGGCATCGACGGCGGCATGACCTACGAGCCGTTCCTCAGCGCCGTGCGCGCCAAGCCCGAGGCCGGCAAGATCATCGCCACGACGCTCGACTACCCGATGGTGATGGACACCTTCGGCTGCACGCCGAAGTTCCTCGCCGAGAACCCGAAGGCGGCGAAGGCGCTCGCCGATTCGTATTTCGAAGCGCTGGAGATGATCAAGAAGGAGCCGAAGAAAAGCTTCGAGATCATGGGCGCCGACGTCAAGCAGAGCGGCGAAGCCTTCGAGGCCTCGCAGAAGTACCTGCGCTGGCAAGACCGCGAGGCCAACGCCAAGTTCTTCGCCGGCGAGCACGCGGCGTTCAGCAAGGAAGCGGCCGATCTGCTGCTCGAGATCGGCATCATCAAGCAGCTGCCGGACATGGCGAAGCTGGCCGATACGCGGTTCTTGAAGTAGAAACCGCTCGTGCCTACAAAGCTCGGCAAACGAAATGCGTCTCTCGGTTTGGTGATCGCGCTTGGGTCAGCCCTGGCTGGCTGCGCTGCTGCGCCCGAGGCCTGGGTCGCGAGCGGCAGGGTCGGCGCGGTGCAAGTGCAGACGACGGTCGATTCGCAGGCGGCCGCGCTGTTGCTCGCGGCCGACGACGAGACGCAGGCTGCGGCGCAGCACAGCGACTTGCCGTCGTCGCCCGATGTCGATGTTCTGCGCCTCGCACGCCGCTTGGAGCAGATGGCCGCAGCCGATCCGCTGGTGATGCGGTATCGGGCGCTGGTGGCGCGAGGTGACGCGCAGCAGGTTTCGCTGGCGGGTCAGACCTATGTGCTCGTGCCCGGATGGCTCTACCGCGCCGACCCGACCAGCGGCGCCGATCTCGAGCCGCAGGCGCGCTTGTTGCGCGCAGCAGGCGCGCGTGTGATTCACGCACAGACGGCCGAGAACGGCAGCGTTGAGTTCAATGCGGCGATGCTGACGCAAACGCTGCGCCGCTTGTCGGCCGATGGGGCGAGGGTGACCGTCGTCAGCGCAAGCAAGGGCGGCGCCGAAGCGGCCTTGGCGCTGGCGCTATTGGCGCAAACCGGCGAGGCCTCGCACGTTCACGGTTGGGTCAACATCGGCGGCACGCTGCGCGGCACAGCATTGGCCGACCTTGCGCTGACTTGGCCTGCGTGCTGGTTCGTCGAGGCGGCGATCTTGCCTGACCGTTCGTTCGACGGGTTGCGCAGCATCGCCACGGCGGCGAGCGCGCGGCGCGTGAGTGAGCTGCGTCTGCCCTCTCACGTGCGTGTCGTCAACTTGATCGGTCTCGCGTTGTCGGGCCAGATGTCGTCGCGCGCGCAGACCGGTTACCGTCTGCTGCGCCGCCAGGGCGCCAACGACGGCATCACACTGCTGACCGATGCGCTGGCGCCGAGCGCGAGCACGATCGCACTGGTTGGCGCCGACCACTTCTTTGCCCTGCCCGATATCGACGTGCACACGCTGGCGGTGGCGGCCGCGTTGGCGGCTGCGGTGCAATGAAGCCGCTCGTGCCGGTCTCCATGCGCGTGCGCATCGCGCTCGGCGTGGCCTTCTTCGTCGCCTTCTTCGCGCTCTGGTCGGCGGTGACCTTCGGCGGGCTGGTGAGCAAGACCTTTCTTGCCGATCCGCTGTCGATGCTGCAGTCGGGCTGGACGCTGTTGGCGACGGGCTTCGCCAAGGACATCGGCATGACGGTGTGGCGCGTCGTCGGCGGCTTCGTCATCGCGGCAGCGCTCGCGCTGCCGCTCGGCATCGCGATGGGCGCCTACAAACCGATCGAGGCTTTCTTCGAGCCCTTCGTCAGCTTTGCGCGCTACCTGCCGGCGAGCGCCTTCATACCGCTGTTGATTCTCTGGGCGGGCATCGGCGAGGCGCAGAAGCTGGCGGTGATCTTCATCGGCAGCTTCTTTCAACTGGTGCTGATGATCGCCGTCACCGTCGGCAACACGCGGCGTGATCTGGTGGAAGCGGCGTACACGCTCGGCGTGAAAGACACGTCGCTGATCGGCCGCGTGCTGATGCCGGGCGCGGCGCCGGAGATCGCCGAGACGCTGCGCATGGTGCTCGGCTGGGCGTGGACGTACGTCATCGTTGCAGAACTCATCGGCGCGTCGAGCGGCATCGGCCACATGATCACCGACAGCCAGGCGCTGCTGGCCACCGACCAGATCATCTTCGGCATCCTCGTCGTCGGCGTCATCGGCCTGGTCAGCGACTTCGCTTTCAAATGGGCCAATCGCACGCTGTTCCCGTGGGCGCAGATCGGGCGATGAACAACGTCCTCGCCATCCGCGGCGTCGAGCGCCGCTTCGACACCACGCTGGCGCTCTCGGCCACCGACCTCGACGTCGCCGAGAACGACTTCATCACCATCCTCGGCCCGAGCGGCTGCGGCAAGAGCACGCTGCTGCGCATCGTCGCCGGCCTCGACCAGCAGACCGCCGGTGAGGTGCTGCTCGACGGACAGCGCATCGACGGCCCCGGCGCCGACCGCGGCATGGTCTTCCAGAGCTACACGCTGTTCCCCTGGCTGACGGTGCGCGACAACGTCTGCTTTGGCCTGCGCGAGAAGGGCCTGCCGCGCGAACAGCAGTTGGACATCGCCAACGGCTTCCTGCAGAAGGTGGGGTTGAAGGGTTTCGAACATCACTACCCGAAGCAACTCTCCGGCGGCATGCAGCAGCGCACCGCGATCGCACGCGCGCTGGCCAACGACCCGCGCATCCTGCTGATGGACGAGCCCTTCGGCGCGCTGGACCACCAGACGCGCGAGCTGATGCAGGAGCTGCTGCTCGGCATCTGGGAGGCGCAGAAGAAGACGGTGCTGTTCGTCACCCACGACATCGACGAGTCGGTGTTCATGGCCAGCCGCGTCGTCGTCATGAGCGCGCGGCCGGGCCGCATCAAGCTCGACCGCCGCGTCGAGTTGCCGCACCCGCGTCACTACTCGGTGAAAACCTCCCCGGCCTTCGCCGCGCTGAAGGCAGAATTGACCGAGAGCGTGCGCGCCGAGGTGCTGGCGGCGCAGGCCCTTGTTTCATAACGCACCGGGAGACACTTGATGTTGAAGTCGTCGATGACCACCGTGGTGTTGGCTTGCACGCTGATGGCGTGCAGCCCGGTGCCGTTGCAAACCACTGCACCCGCAGCAGCGGCTCCGTCCATGCCACCGCTGCGCATGAGCGCAAGCACGCCGACGCTGGCCGGCGGCTACAAGAAGGTCGTCGCGCCCGCGGGTGCGGCCGTGTATTTCCTGAACCTGAAGAACGGCGACGTGGTGGCCAGCCCGCTGCTGGTTCAGTTCGGCCTGCGCGGCATCGGCGTGGCGCCGGCCGGCGTGGAGAAGGAGAACACCGGCCACCACCACCTGCTGATCGACGTTGCCGACATCGACGTCAACAACGCGCTGCCGATGAGCGAGAGCATCCGCCACTTCGGCGGCGGCCAGACCGAAGCGCGCGTCGAGTTTAAGCCAGGCACGCACACGCTGCAGGTGCTGCTCGCCGACCACAACCACATCCCC
>CADEEN010000285.1 GCA_902826345.1 uncultured Burkholderiales bacterium
GCGGCGCGCGCGGTCCTGCGCCGACTCGAACTGGTACTTCACCGACACCAGCCACTGGCTGACGCCGTCGTGCAGCTCGCGGGCGACGCGCGCACGCTCGGCCTCCTGCGTGGTGACGATCTGGCGCGCCATCGCGCGCAGCTTGGCGTCCGCCTTGCGCTGCTCGTTGAGGTTGATGAACAGCGCCAACGCCACCACGACCGCCGTGGACAGCATCGTGATCGCGCCGATGCGGCCGAGCGTGTCGACCACCGCCTCTTCGCTGGCTTCTGCGATGCGCCGGCGCGCGCGCTCGGGCTCGTCGACGTAGGTGCCGGTGCCGAGCACCCACTGCCAGCCGGCGATCGGCTCGACATAGCCGAGTTTGTTTTCGAGCTGGCCGGTGCTCGGCCGGGCCCACTCGTATTCGACATAGCCGCCGCCGGCGCGCGCCTGGTCGAGCAATTTGCGGATCGGATAGCCGCCGTCGCGGTCCTGCAGATCGCGCAGGTTGCGGCCCTGCAGTTGCGGCTGACGTGGGTAGAGCAGGGTGTTGCCGTCGAAGTCGAGGACGAAGAAGTAGCCGTCGTGGCCGAACTCGAGGCGCTTCAGGTTGGCCAGCGCCTGCCCTTGCGCCTTCGGGTCGGGCATGCCGTCGCGCACCAGGTAGGCGATCGAGCTGCGCGCCAGGTTCACATAGCTCTGCAACTCGGCCTTGCGCGCAGCGAGCAGCACCGGCTCGACCGCCTTCAACTGCAACTCGGCGACCACCTGCGAGCGCTGCTTGACCATCCAGGCGACGGCGGCGCTGGCCAGCATCAAGGGCAGCACGGCGATGAGGATCAGGGCCCAGCGCAGTTTCATGTGGCCTCATCACCGTGCGGCGGGAGCACGTAGCGCGTGCTCGGGCCTTTGCCGGTTTGCAGCAGCAGGCCGCGCTCGGCGAGCTGTCCGAGGTGCTTCGACGCCGTGGCCAGGCCGAGCGCGCAGGCCTGGGCGTAGGCGCTCTTGTTGATCGAGCCGCTGCGCAGCAGTTCGGCGAGCACGGCGGCGCGCCGCTCGTCGGTCAGCAGGTCGGCTGCTTGCCGGCTCCACTCCTCGGCCAGGTGCTCTTCACGCGTCAGTTCGCGGTTGAAGGTGCTGCGCAGCGCGTCGAACTCGGTGGCGAACCGGGAATCCAGCCGGTGCTTGTGCATCAGCGCCAGCGCCGCTTCGCGTTCCTTGGCAGCGATGGCCAGGTAGGCGCGGGCGATGGCCAGGTGTGCGCGAACGTGGGCCGCCGGCTCGATCGGGATGGCGAGGATGGCGCGCTGGCGCTGCACCTCGGTGGTCTCTTCGAAGTGCGCCGCCAGTTCCTGCGGCAACAGGCGGTTGGCGCTGGCGTCGGTGCCCAGCACTTCGCCTTTCAGCCCGCGCGTGGCCTGCGCGCGCTCGGCGTCCTGGTCGCTGGCCAGCGCGGCGGCAGAATGAGCGTCGCCCAGGCGCTCGTCTTCGGCGTCACGGGTGGTCTGGTAGCGCTTGTAGTAGGCCTCGGCGAGGTTGTAGTGGGCGCGCCAGGTGTGCAGCGCAAGCCCGGCGGCGCGGCTGCCGTCGAGGGCCGCCTGGTACTGCTTGATCGCGTCGTCGTAGCGCGCTTGCCAGAAGTAGGTGGCGCCGAGATTGAGATGCACGCTGATCAATATTTCGGGCTCGACCGAGACCCGCGCGCTGGCGTCCAGAACCCTCCGCGCGTAGTCGATGGCTCGGTCGAACTCCTTGAGCTGACCGTAGATGAGGCTCAGATTGTTGTAGGTCGCCAGCACGGAGCGCTGGTCGCCGATCCGCTCGTAGAGGTTGAGCGCCCGGTGCTTGTGCTCCAGCGATCGGCGCAATTCACCGGCGCGCCGCCAGTACTCGCCCCAGGCCTGCTCCAGCATCGCCGCCACGTCGGGCTGCACGTCGTGTTGCGAGCGCAGCTTCTGCGCGCTGTCGAGCACGGTGCGCGACTGCGGGTCGTTGCGCAGCACATGCAGCCAGGCCAGGCGCACCAGCGTCGTCGTGTACTCGGTGGTGACCTCACCGCCGGCACCCTGGCTGTCCGCCGGGCCGGCGCGGCGCAGGAACTCGGCGCTCTCCTCGTAGCAGGCAAAGGCCCGATCGGCGTCGCGCGGTTCGTGGAACTTGCCGAGCGCGCCGTAGACGATACCGAGCATCAGCGGGTCGTCATGCGTGGTGGCGATGCGCAGCGCCTGCTCGTACTCCCGGCTTTCCGCCTGCGGTTCGCTGCGCGAACGCCACAGCGCGGCCTGCGCCAGGCACAGATCGAAACGCTGCCGCGGCGCCAGGCTGTCATCGGCAGCGACGAGCGCACACAGGCCGTCGGTCTCGCCATCGATGGCCAGCGCGGCGTGGTTGCGCCGGAGCAGTTGCAGGAAGGCGGCGGCGTCGCGGGCGGCCGCGCCATGCCACAGCGCTGAGGGCAAGTCGCCGGCAGAGTCGGCGCGCTGCATCTGCTGGCGGTGCCAGGCCGCACGCTGCGCTTCGTCTCCGAAGCGCGCCCGCAGAGCCAACTCCTGTTCGACGAAGCGCCGCAGCGCGGTGACCTGTGCGCCTTGCGGCGTGCGCGCCAAGACTTGCGCCAGCAGCCGCTCGCCCTTGTCGAGGTAACGGTAGAACGTGCTCGGCCCGACCGACCACAAGCCGCACAGCACGTCGGCGGCGGCTTCGTCGGCGCGGGCGTGGTAGCGGTCGCGAAACGGCGGCACCGGCTCGAAGCCGTAGTGGCACATCAACGCCAGCAGCGGCCGCCAGCTCGTGCGGTCGAGCCAGGCATCGCGCTCGATGGCCGACAGCGAAGACAGCCGATCGGGCCGCAGTTGGGTCAGCCCCCAGCGCAGCAGCAGCGTCGTCGCCGCACCGAGCAGTCGCTCGCCGGGCAAGGCGTCGCCGGCCGTGCCCAGCACGGCCTTCAGCCAGGTGCGCGCCGCGCGGCGCGCCGCACGCGGGTGTTGCGCCAGCACGTCGTCGAGGCGGCCGGCCTTGTGCGCCGCCAGCAGGGCTTCCAAGAGCGCCTGGCGCGGCTTGGGATTCGAGTTAGGGGGTGACGGCGTCATCGGTGGGCCGCATCGTCCGGCGATCGTCTGCACGAGCCGGCGTTCGGCCGCCGCACAGTGCATGTGATTGGCAAGCCGCCGAGGCTACCGTATGAATGCGGCACTGCGCCCGCGATGTCCCCAACCAAAAGGAGAACGAGGCCATGAAGCACTCTTTGCCCCGATTGACGCCCGACGGGCGCGACGACGCGGCAGCCGGCACCGACAGCGTGCTGCTGGCCGTGTACGCGCCTTTCGGCACCGACAAGACGCTGAGCGGCTATCCCGGCGCGCAGCTGCAGCCGCTGACCCAGCACCCCTTGGTGCGGCACCTGATGCAAGTCGCCGGCCTGGGCGTCCATGTCTCGGCGCTGATCGACCGCGTCGGCGAGAACACCTACCTGGTCGAGATCCCGGCGGGCCAGCCGGGGAACATGCGCATCACCTCGAGCTGGAAGGAGGACATGTCGTCGCCGCTGGCGCTGGCCGGCTTCCTGCAACGCGCCCATGCCTGCCATCCCAAGGCCGCGATCGTGCTCTCGCTCGAAGGGCATGGCGCCGGCTATCTGCCCGAGATCGATCGCACGCAGTTGACGGTGGCCAACGTCACCGACGGCGGCAAGATCACGTGGAAGATCAGCGACGAAGACTCGCCGATCCTGCCGACGGGGTCACCCGTCCTGCCAACGGGCTCGCCGGTGCTCCCGACGGGGTCGCCCGTGCTGCCGGTCAACCACATGCCCCTGTCCTCCTGGGGCACCGGCGACGCGCTGCGCCGCGCCCAGGCCTGCGGCGTGCCCAAGCTGGCGCTGCTGCACTTCAACAACTGCTTCAACATGTCGGCCGAGTTGCTGCACACGGTGGCGCCCTACGCCGAGTACGCCACCGGCTACATGAACTACAACTTCTTCACCGCCGGCGAAACCTATCCGGATGTGTTCCGGCGGCTCGGCCGGCCGGGCGCCCACACCACGCGCCAGTTGGCCGAGTGGTTCGCGCTGGGCAACGAGAGCTTCCTCGACGCCAAGGGCAACCACCCGACGGTGGGCGCCTCGGTGCAACTGGCGCGCATGAAGGGCATCGCCGGCGGCATCGACACCCTGGCCCGTGCACTGCTGCAAGCCTTGCGCGCCAACCCGCTCGGCTCGCAGGCGAGAAGGGACGTGGCCGATGCGATCCAGACGGCGATCGAGGCGGCGCAGCAGTACGACACCAGCGGCGGTGGTGGCTTCGGCCTGGACACGCCCGACGAGCTGACCGATGTCTGCAGCCTGGCCCTGACGCTGCAAGCGCCGAGTTTGCTGCCGAACGCCGTGCGCGTCGCCGCCCTGGCTCTCAGCCGGTTGCTGACCGGCATCAAGCGCTACGGCGCCAACGACCTGCCGTGGATCGACCTGTCGGTGCGCTGGGACTTCAAGCCCAACCAGAAGCACGATCTGGCGATGAACATCCTGCTGCCCGATCCGCAGCGCAAGGGCATCTGGGACTGGCGCTCGCCGTACTACATGGACACCCACCCCAACCCCAACCTGCCGCTGGTGCAGCCGCAGGTCATCGACTTCCTGAAAAAGACCAAGTGGGTCGAGTTCATCGACGAGTATCACAAGGGGGTGCCTTTCGCTGGGCTGCTGGCCGGGCGGATCCCGGACTTCCCGGTCTTCAACGCCAAATTCGTGCCCCCTGACCAGCCCCCCTGTGATCATGGCCAGCCGCAGCCGGGAGGCCCGACCGGCAACCCCGGCAGGGGCACCAAGCAGCCCTAGCGCTTCCGGCCCGGGTGGCTCGGCGCTCGGCCGCGCCGCCCGGATCGTCTGCGGATCGTCTGTGCGCTGCGGCCGGTGCTCGCCACCGCTGCGTCGCAATGGGAGGCGCTCGGCGCTGCAATCACCTCATGGACTTCCGAACACCCCGTTCGGAAGCTTTGATGAGGAACCGCCACCATGGCTGCTGTGTTTGTCCATCAACGCCCTGGCGTTGCACGACTCGACTTCCAGGAAACCCGGCCGAGCTTTCAATGGCAGCAAGAGGTCTGGCTGCCGCCGGCACCGGCCAAGCGCGCGGCGCCGCCGCGCACCCCGGAGCCCGCGCCCGCGCCGCATCCGTTGCGCCTGTACCACGACCTGACCACCGCTGCCTGGCTCGACGACGACATCGACGGCGTCGAGCCCGGTGCCGCGCTCGACGCCGTCGATCGGCAGTCGTGGGCTCTGGCCCGCCTGGTGTGCGGCGCCGCGCTGGCGGTGGGCGCGCTCGGGCTGGCGAGCTACCTTGTCGGCTGAATGCGAGCAGCCCAACGAAATCGCCCCGCGGCGGCGGGGCGATTTGGTCTGGCGGCGGCGCCGCTTCAGGCGGCCAGCGCGTCGCGTCGGCGGCGGCGCGCCAGCGGCACCATCATCGCCAAGCCGGCCAGCATCAGCGCGTAGGTCTCGGGTTCCGGCACCGGCGCCGCGATCTGGCCGACGTCACCGTCGTGCACCGCCCAGGCGTGCAGCGCCGCGCTGCTGTCCAGGTTGTCCTGGCGGCCGGCATAGAAGCTGTAGCGCCAGGCTTCGCCGGTGTTGGCCTCGCCGGTCCACGGGTCCACGGCGTAGTCCAGCGAGAACCAATAGCCGTA
>CADEEN010000286.1 GCA_902826345.1 uncultured Burkholderiales bacterium
TAGAGATCGAGTCCCTCGCGCTTGACGAAGCGCACGCCGAACAGGCGCTCGGCGCAATCGAAAGCCGCCGCGACCATGCGCTCCAACGGAAAATACGGCTTGACCTCGGCATCGTCGATCGCATAGCTGCGCTGCCGCACCTGCTCGGCCCAGTAGCGCCAGTCCCAGGGCTCGATCGCGTGTGTGACGCCCTGAGCTTTCATCTGCGCCAGCAACTCGGCGCGCTCGCGCTCCAGCGCCGGCACCGCGCGTGACCAGACGTCGTCGAGCAGGCGCATCACCGCGCCGTGCGTGCGCGCCATGGTGTTGGCCAGCGCGTAGTCGGCATAGCTCGCGTAGCCGAGCAGCGCGGCCTGCTCGGCACGCAGCTCGAGAATCTCGCGGATCACGCCGCGGTTGTCGCTCGGTCCGTCGTGCTCGCCGCGCGAAGTCCAGGCGCGCCAGGCGGCCTCGCGCAGATCGCGCCGCTCGCTGAAGGTCAGGAAGGGCACGATCAACGAGCGCGACAAGGTGATCACGGCGCCGGCAAGGCCGCGATCGGATGCCGCCTGCCGCGCCGCATCACGCACGAATTCCGGCAGACCGGCCATGTCGGCCTCGGTGGCCAGCGTCAGGCGGAACGCGGACTCATCGGCCAGCACGTTCTGGCCGAACGCCGTCATCAGCGCCGCGAGGCGTTCGTTCAGCGCCGCAAAGCGCTCGCGATCGGCGCCTTGCAGCCGCGCGCCGGCGCGCACGAAGTCGCTGTGCAGCTGCTCGAGCAGGCGCTGCTGCTCAGGCGACAGGCCGAGCGATGCGCGGCTTGCGTGCAATGCATCGAGGCGCGCGAACAGGCGCTCGTTCAAGTAGATCGCGTTGCTGTGCGCCGCCATCGGCTGCGCCAGCTCGCGCTGCGCAGCCTGCAGGGCGTCGGATGTTTCCGAGGCGCACAGGTTGTGAAACGCGCCGTCGATGCGCGCGAACAGGCGCCCGCTGGCATCGAGCCGGGCGACGGTGTTGGCAAAGCTCGGCGCATCGGCGTGCGCGGCGATGGCATCGAGCTCGGCGCGGTGCTCTCGCATCGCCAACTCGAAGGCCGGCGCGAAGTGCTCGGCCTTGATCGCATCGAACGGCGGCAGGCCGTGCGGCGCGGTCCAGGGTTGCAGCAGCGGGTTGGTGGCGGTGTTGTCGCGTGCGTTCATCTCGGACCCCTTACTTGCCTTTCTTGATCGCGATCTCGTCGTCTTCGCGGTACGGGCGGTTGGCGCACTCGCTGAGCCACGCGCTGCGCTCGTCTTCCTGCTTCGCGGCCTGCTCGTTGATCGCCTTGTTGCGGCCGTTCCAGTCGGCGACGACGGCATCGCGCGCCAAGGCCTTGTCGTTGTAGGCCTTGACGGCGTTCTGGTAGACCGGCACCAGGCGGGTTTCTTCTTCTCCGAGCGGCACGCGCGCCTTGTTCAGGCGCTCGCGCTCGACATCGAACTCCTTGGCCATCTCTTCGCGCTTGGCGCGCGGCGCCTCGTCGGCGGCTTTCATGCGCTGGTTGAAGGCTTCGATCTCGGCGCTGTGGGCGCGCATGCGGCCTTCCCACTCGCGCACCGCGGCCAGCTTGGTGTCGACGTCGGCGCGGTCGGCCTTCAGCGCGTCACCGCTCTTGACCAGGTCTTCCTTCTCCTTGTCGAGCGCAGCGCGTCGCTGCTCCAGATCCTTGGTGCCTGTGTTGACGCCCTCGAGGCGCTTCAAGCAGACGCGCAGCTCGTCTCGCGTCAGCATCTTGCCGACGGGCGCCTTGCCGCCGAGCGTCTTCGGCGCGGCGGGCCTGGCCGCCGGCGTGTCGGGCATGACGATCTTCGGCGCGGTCTGCGCCGGAGCCTGCCATGAGAACAGGGCCAACGAAACCGCAACGGCCGGGGCGACGAGGGAACGGGTCGGAATCATGCTGCTGTCCTTGCAACGGTGCGCCGAGCGCAGTGAGTTCAATGCGATGGCCCGTGATGATGCCACCCTTGCGCCGGCCGATGCGCGCGCGCAGACTTCGACGCGGCACGACTCGAGGAGCGCCCATGCTGAAGGTACTGAAGTGGTTGTTGATCGTCCTGATCGGACTCGTCGCCTTGTTGTTCGTCGGCGGCTACGCGCTGTCGCCCGAATTCAAGGCCGTGCGCAGCACCCGCATCGAGGCGCCGGCCGACAAGGTCTATGCGCTGCTGGCTGATCCGCGCGAATGGAAGCGCTGGTCGGTGTGGAACCAGCGCGACCCAGCCATGGCCATCACGTACAGCGGCCCGGCGTCGGGCGCCGGCGCAGCGTGGGAGTGGAAGAGCCAGTCACAAGGCGACGGCAAGATGACCTTCACCGCCGCCGAGCCCGGCAAGCGTGTGGCCTACGAGCTCTACTTCCCCGACTTCGGCACCACCTCCGACGGCGACCTGCTGCTCACGCCCGAGGGTGGCGCAACGAAGGTGACGTGGACGATGAACGGCAACATGGGCAGCAACCCGCTGTTCCGCTGGATGGCGCTGTTCGGCGACAAGATGGTCGGCGGCGATTTCGAGGCCGGGCTGGCGAACCTGAAAGCGCTCGCCGAGAAGCCGTAGCCGTCGATCACTCGCCCAGATACGCCGCGCGCACGCGCGGGTCGGCCAGCAGCACCTTGGCGTCGCCGTCCATCGTCACCTCGCCCGACTCCATCACATAGCCGCGGTTGGCCAGCGACAGCGCCCGGCTGGCGTTCTGCTCGACCAGCAGCACCGTCGTGCCCTGCTTGTGGATGTCGTTGACGACCTCGAAGATCTTGTCGACCATGATCGGCGAGAGGCCCATCGACGGCTCGTCCATCAACAGCACCTTGGGCCGCGCCATCAGCGCGCGGCCCATCGCCAGCATCTGCTGCTCGCCGCCGCTCATCGTGCCGGCGAGTTGCGCGGCGCGTTCTTTCAAGCGCGGGAAGATGCCGAAGACCTTGTCGATGTCGGCGTCGATCTCGTTGTCGTTGCGCACGAAGGCGCCCATCTGCAGGTTCTCGACGATCGTCATGCGGGTGAAGGTGCCGCGCCCCTCGGGCACCATCACCAGGCCCTGCTTGACGAGGTCCCATGCACCCTGGCCGCGGATGCTCTTGCCCATGAACTCGATCTCGCCCGAAGCCACCGGCTGCGTGCCGGTGATGGCTTTGAGTGTCGTCGTCTTGCCGGCGCCGTTGGCGCCGATGAGACTCACCAGCTCGCCCTGGCGGACTTCGAAGCTGACGCCCTTGACCGCCTGGATGCCGCCGTAGGCGACCTTGAGGTCGCTGACTTTGAGAAGGGTCGTTGCCATGTCAGTGTGTTCCCGCGCCGGCGCCGAGGTAGGCCTCGATCACCTTCTCGTTTCTCTGCACCTCGGCCGGCGTGCCTTCGGCGATCTGCTTGCCGTAATCGAGCACGGTGACGCGGTCGCACAGGCCCATCACCAGCTTCACATCGTGCTCGATCAACAGGATCGTGCGGTTGTCGTTGCGGATGCGGTCGATGAGCTCGCGCAGCACGACCTTCTCGGTCGCGTTCATGCCGGCGGCGGGCTCGTCGAGCGCGATCAGCTTCGGGTCGGTGGCCAGCGCGCGTGCGATCTCGAGGCGGCGCTGGTCGCCGTAGCTCAGCGTGCGCGCCTTGTACTCGGCGTACTTGCCGATGCCCACGTAGTCGAGCAGTTGCTGCGCGCGGTCGGCGATGGCTTTTTCTTCGGCCTTGAAGCCGCCGGTGCGAAAGACCGCACCGACCAGGCCCGAGTGCGTGCGCACGTGGCGGCCGACCATCACGTTCTCCAGCGCCGTCATCTCGGCGAACAGGCGGATGTTCTGGAACGTGCGCGCGATGCCCGCCTTGGCCACCTGATGCACCGCTTCGGGCTTGTACGGCGCGCCGCCGAGCTCGAACGTGCCCGAGTCCGGCGTGTACAGGCCGGTGATGACGTTGAAGAAGGTCGTCTTGCCGGCGCCGTTGGGGCCGATCAGGCCATAGACCTGGCCTTCGTTGATCGTGATGCCGACATCCGACAGCGCTTGCAGGCCGCCGAAGCGCTTCGAGACGCCGGCGACTTTGAGAACGACATTGCTCATGCTGTTGTCCTCCTCACTTCGCCACCGGCGCCGGCGCTGCCTTGCCATGCTCGGGCGACGGCCACAACCCGCGCGGTCGCCACAGCATGACGACGATCATCGCCAGCGCGATCAACAACTGGCGCAGGATCGAAGAGTCGATGCGCCCGCCCGTCATGTTCTGGATGTCGCCAGCCACGTAGCGCAGCGCCTCGGGCAGGATCGCAAGCAGCAGCGCGCCGACGATCACGCCCGGCAGGTGGCCGATGCCACCGACCACCACCATGGCGACGATCATGATGCTTTCCATCAGGCTGAACGACTCCGGCGAGACGAAACCCTGGAAGGCGGCGAACATCGCGCCCGACACGCCGCCGAACGTGGCGCCCATGCCGAAGGCGAGCAGCTTCATGTTGCGCGTGTTGATGCCCATCGCCTTGGCCGCGATCTCGTCTTCGCGGATCGCCATCCAGGCGCGGCCGATGCGCGAGTTCTCGAGCCGGTAGCAGACGAGCAGGCTGGCGATGACGAGCACCAGGAACAGCCAGTAGTACAGGGTCACCGACGGGATGCGCACGCCGAAGATCTCCACCGCCTTGCCGAACGAAAAGCCGAAGATGTTCATCGGATCGATGCGGTCCAATCCACGCGGCCCATTGGTGATGTTCACCGGGTGCTCGAGGTTGTTCATGAAGACGCGGATGATCTCGCCGAAGCCGAGCGTGACGATGGCCAGGTAGTCGCCGCGCAGCTTCAGCACCGGCGTGCCGAGCAACACGCCGGCGGCGGCGGCGAGCAGCGCCGCGGCCGGCACGACGAGCCAGATCGGCGTGTGCAGGCCGTTCGGGAACAGCGCCTTGAAGCCTTCGAAGTTCTCCGACAGGTGCGGGCTCGCCAGCAGCGCGTACATGTATGCGCCGACAGCGTAGAAAGCGACGAAGCCGAGGTCGAGCAGGCCGGCGTAGCCGACGACGATGTTCAGGCCGAGTGCGAGCAGCACGTACAGCAGCGCCAGCGCCATGATGCGGATGGGGCCCTGGCCGAGGTCCATCGACTGCGCCAGCAGCGGCAGCGAGAACAGCAGCAGCGCGGCGATGAGGAAAACGACGACTTGTTTTTGGCGACTCATGTGCTGCTCCCTCAAGCGCGGTCGGCCACACGCTCGCCGAGCAGGCCCGACGGCCGCAAGGTGAGCACGAGAATCAGCGCGACGAAGGCGAAGATGTCGGCGTAGTGGCTGCCGAGCACACCGCCGGTGAGCTCGCCGAGGTAGCCGGCGCCGATGGCTTCGACCAGGCCGAGCAGCACACCGCCGACGACGGCGCCGGCCAGGTTGCCGATGCCGCCGAGCACGGCGGCGGTGAAGGCCTTCAAGCCCGGCAGGAAGCCCATCGAGTGCTGCACGGTGCCGTAGTTGGCCGCCCACATGATGCCGGCGATGGCAGCGAGCGCAGCGCCGATGATGAAGGTGGCGGAGATCACGAAGTCAGGCCGCACGCCCATCAGCGCGGCGACGCGCGGGTTCTCGGCAGTGGCGCGCATCGCGCGGCCGAGCTTGGTCTTGTTGACGAGGAACATCAGGCCGGCCAGCGTGACCGCGGTGACGA
>CADEEN010000287.1 GCA_902826345.1 uncultured Burkholderiales bacterium
GCGCCTCCACCGTCTTGATGCTGATGCCCAGGTCGTCGGCGATCTGCTTGTTCAGCCGCCCGGCGACGATGCGCTCCAGCACCTGTGCCTCTCGCGTTGTCAGCCTCGACAGCAGCGCATCGCGGCTGGCCTGCTCCTGGTGGTTCGCAAACGAGTTGCGCGCCTGGTCGAGCATCTTCTCGACGAGGCCGAGCAGTTCGTCTTCCTTGAACGGCTTCTCGATGAAGTCCATCGCGCCCTTCTTCATCGTCGTCACTGCCATCGGCACGTCGCCGTGGCCGGTGATGAAGACGATCGGCAGCGGGCTCTTGCGTTCCATCAGACGGTCTTGCAGCTCCAGGCCGCTCATGCCATCCATGCGGATGTCGACCAGCAGGCAGGCCACTTCGCGTGAATCGAAGCGCGACAAAAACGATTCGGCGGAATCGAAGCACTTGACGCGGTAGTCCTTGCCCTCGAGCAGCCATTGCAGCGAATCGCGCACGGCCTCGTCGTCATCGACGACGTAGACGGTGCCCTTCTTGGGGATGAGACTCATGGTGTGGGATCAGCCTGTGCAATGACGCGGGCATCGTTGGATGCCAGAGGCGCCGGGACGGTGGAAGGGCCTGCGGTTTCACTGCGGATGGCGCTCAATTCCACCGGCAGGGTAAAGGCAAAACGACAGCCCACGACAGTGTCGAGATTGTAGAGGTTCTGTGCCTTCATCCGGCCGCGGTGCGACTCGATGATCGAGCGGCACAACGCCAGACCGATACCCAGGCCTTCGGCCTTTGTCGAGAAGAACGCCTCGTACAAACGCGCCAGCACGTCCTCGCGCACGCCCGGTCCGTGGTCGGTAACGCTGAACTCGATCACGCCCCCTTCCTCCGGGGTGTGGCGCGGCACGACGCGCAACTCGATCTGCCGGCGCTGCGGCGGCAATTGCGCCGAGTCGATCGCTTCCGAGGCGTTCTTCAGCAGGTTCATGATCACCTGCTGGATCAGGATCGGGTCGCACAACAGCAGCGGCAACCGTTGCGCGACATACGTCGTCAGCGCGACGTTGCGCCGCCGCAGCTCGATGCCGGCGAGCTCGAGCGCCTCATCGACGATGGCGCGCACCGAGGCCATCTGCCGTTGCGGTTCGCTGCGCTTCACGAAGCTGCGCACGCGCTGGATGATCTGCGCCGCGCGCTCGGCCTGGCGCGAGGTCTTGTTCAGCGCTTCGACCAGATCGTCCTTGCCGATCGACTCGGCGCGCACGCGCGAGACCATGCCGTTGCAGTAGTTGGTGATCGCCGCCAGCGGCTGGTTCAACTCGTGCGCCACCGAACTCGCCATCTCGCCCATCGTCACCAGGCGGCTCGTCACCTCGGCGCGCTCGGCTTGCCGCGCCGCCTGCTCCTCGATGCGGCGGCGTGCGGTGACGTCGGTGGCGATCAGCATCTGCGCTAAGCGGCCGTCGGTCCACTGGAGGTAGCGCGAGCGCACGTCGAACCATTTTTTCTGCGACTCGACATAGACCTCGCGCGGGTCAGCGCCGAAGGCGGTGAGCTGCTCGGCCGGCAGCCCCGCCAGGTTGTCGACGTTGTCGCTCTCGTCCCTCGCTGCCGACGGCAGGAACGGCAGCGCCAGCGCCTGCCCGGCGAGTTGCGCGTGGCCCTTCGGGTCGGCGCCGAACCAGAGCCGGTAGCTGCGGTTGGCGAACAGCAGCTCGCGCTGCTGCACCGACATCACCGACACCGCGGCGTCGAGCCCTTCGAGCACGGTGGTGAAGCGCTCGTGCGAGGCCGAGAGCTGGTCGCGGATGCGCTTGGCTTCGGTGATGTTGGTCATCGACGTCATCCAGCCGTTCTGCTGGCTGCGCGAATCGACCAGCGGCGAGACGTACATGCGCGCGTCGAAGACGCCGCCGTCCTTGCGCATCACTTTCACTTCGATGCCGCCGGCCGGGCTGCGGCCCTGCATCTCCTGCGCCAACAGGCGCGCGTTCTCTTCGACGCGATCCGGCGGCCAGTACGGAAACGGCGGCAGCCGGCCGACGAGTTCGGCTTCCGAGAAGCCGGTCATCGCGCAGAACGCCGGGTTGACGTAGGTGATGCGGCCTTCGTTGTCGAGCGCGCGCATGCCGGTCAGCATCGAGTCTTCCATCGCGCGGCGGAAGTTCGTCTCCTGCACCAGAGCGTTCTGGATCTGGCTGCGCCTGCGCACGTGGCGCCAGGTGCCGAGCAGCATCCACACCGTCAGGGCCGACAGCGCGACGACCATCCAGAACAGCGCGTTGCTGACCAGGCCGACCGACGTGCGCCAGCCCATGCCGCGCAGCAACAAGCCATTGGCCGCCGGTGCCAACGGCAGATCGACGACGATCGTCGGCCGGTTGCCGATGCGCCCGGGCATCTGCAACACGCTGCCCGCGAGTTCCTTGCCGCGCTCATCGACCACCGCCACCGTATGGCGCTGGGTCACCTCCGGCGGCACCATCTGGCGCAGCATCGGCTCGATGGCGTACTCCTTGACGAGCACACCGGCAAAGCGCGTTTGCTCGAACACCGGCACCTGCAGTTGAAAGACCGGCGAGCCGCTGGCACTGCGGTACGCCGCGGAGTACACCGGGCCGCGCAGGCTGCGCGCGTTGTTGAAGGCGCGCTCTGCCTCACTCATGACGCCCGAGGCCGGCAACTCCGGCGCAATCGCGCCACCGCTCGGGTTGACTTCGGGGTGGAACACGGCCGCCGCGTGCGTGGCCCGCAACTCGCGCTGCGCGCCCACCCACGAGACATGCGTCACCGCGGGTCGCTCGCGCGCCAACTCGGCCGCGGCGGCGGTGAAGGCCTTGGCGTCGAGACTGCCGCCGCCGACGTCGCGCGCCAAGCGCATCAATTGCTCCTGATCGTCGGAGAGGTACAAGCGGATCTGCTGCTGCGCGATCTCGGTGTCGCGCTGCACCGCATCGGCTTCTCGGTCGATCTCCTCGTTGCGCAGCGTCCAGAAGGCCGCGATGATGGCCGCCAGAAACAGCAGTACCGAAATCAGCGGGCCCAGGGTCGCGAACCGATCCTGGCGCGTTGGCGACTGGCGCCGCCACCAGCGGCCGAACAGACGCTGCGTGCGCGGCACGGTCGGCGACACGGTGCGAAGGGGGGCGGCGCGCAGCGGCATGCGGGAGATTATCGAGGGCGCGTTCTCTGAAGGCCGGCCTTGAAGTTTCTTATTATGAAATCTAAACCCGCTATTTGGAAAATTCTGCATTTGATGCGACACTCCGTCCGCTGATTTTTCGGCTCAATGCGCTGCGGCGCCTTGCGAACAACAGGAGACACCATGTCAGCTCTTCCCGAATCGCTGCCCGGCGCTGCCGGCGCCTCCCAAGCTGGTGATACCGACCACCAGGAAACCCGCGAGTGGCTCGACGCGCTGGCCGCGGTGATCGGCGCCGACGGCAAGGACCGCGCGCACTTCCTGCTCGATCACCTGCTCGAAGAAGCGCGCCAGCACGGCGTGGATCGGCCGTTTTCGGCCAACACGGCCTACATCAACACCATCGAGCCGGCCGACGAAGCCAAGAGCCCCGGCAACCTCGAACTCGAAGGCCGCTTGCGCGCCTACATGCGCTGGAACGCGATGGCGATGGTCGTCAAGGCCAACCGGCTCGACCCGGCCGATGGTGGCGACCTCGGCGGCCACATCAGCAGCTTCGCCTCGCTGGCGCACATGTTTGCCGCCGGCTTCAACCACTTCTGGCACGCCGAAAGCAAGGACCACGGCGGTGACCTGCTCTACATCCAGGGCCACAGCGCACCGGGCATCTACGCGCGCGCCTTCATGGAAGGCCGGATCAGCGAAGAGCAAATGCTGAACTTCCGCCAGGAGGTGGGTGGCAAGGGCCTGTCGAGCTACCCGCATCCAAAGCTGATGCCCGACTTCTGGCAGTTCCCCACGGTGAGCATGGGCCTCGGCCCGCTGATGGCGATCTACCAGGCGCGCTTTCTGAAGTACCTGCACGCACGCGGCATTGCCGATACCGCCAAGCGCAAGGTCTGGGTCTTCTGCGGCGACGGCGAAATGGACGAGCCCGAATCGCTCGGCGCCATCGGCTTGGCCGCACGGGAGAAGCTCGACAACCTGGTCTTCGTCATCAACTGCAACTTGCAGCGCCTCGATGGCCCCGTTCGCGGCAACGGCAAGATCATCCAGGAGCTCGAAGGCGAGTTCCGCGGCGCAGGCTGGAATGTGTTGAAGCTTATCTGGGGCAGCAACTGGGATCCGCTGCTGGCCAAGGACAAAGACGGCGCGCTGCGCAAGATCATGCTCGACACGCTCGACGGCGACTACCAGGCCTTCAAGGCCAACGACGGCGCCTTCGTGCGCAAGAACTTCTTCGGCCGTGACCCGCGTACGCTGGAGATGGTGGCCAAGATGAGCGACGCCGATGTCTGGGCGTTGCGCCGCGGCGGTCACGACGCCGCCAAGGTCTACGCCGCCTTCCACGCGGCCAACGAGATGCAGGGCCAGCCGACGGTGCTGCTGGTCAAGACCGTCAAGGGCTGGGGCATGGGCGGCGCCGGCGAAGGCAAGAACACCGCGCACCAGACGAAGAAGCTCACCGACGACGACCTGCGCTACATCCGCGACCGCTTCAACATCCCGATCAGCGACGCCGATCTGCCGAAGATCCCGTTCTACAAACCGGCCGACGACACGCCGGAGATGAAGTACCTGCACGAGCGGCGCAAGGCGCTCGGTGGCTACCTGCCCAAGCGCCGCGTCAAGGCCGAAGAGAGCTTCACCATCCCGCCGCTGGACACCTTCAAGGCGGTGTTGGAGCCGACCGCGGAAGGCCGCGAGATCAGCACCACGCAGGCCTACGTGCGCTTTCTGACCCAACTGCTGCGCGACAAGGAGATCGGCCCGCGTGTGGTGCCGATCCTCGTCGACGAAGCGCGCACCTTCGGCATGGAAGGCCTGTTCCGCCAGATCGGCATCTACAACCCGGAAGGGCAGAAGTACACGCCGGTCGATAAAGAGCAGGTCATGTACTACAAGGAAATGACCAACGGCCAGATCCTGCAGGAAGGCATCAACGAAGCCGGCGGTATGGCGAGCTGGATCGCCGCGGCGACGTCGTACTCGACGAACAACCGCATGATGATCCCGTTCTACATCTACTACTCGATGTTCGGCTTCCAGCGCATCGGCGATCTGGCGTGGGCCGCGGGCGACATGCAGGCGCGCGGCTTCCTGCTCGGCGGCACCTCGGGCCGCACGACGTTGAACGGCGAAGGCCTGCAGCACGAAGACGGCCACAGCCACATCCTCGCCGGCACGATTCCGAACTGCATCAGCTACGACCCGACGTTCGCGCACGAGGTCGGCGTGATCCTGCACCACGGCTTGAAGCGCATGGTGGAGAAGCAGGACAACGTTTACTTCTATCTGACGCTGTTGAACGAGAACTACCCGATGCCGGGCCTGAAGCCAGGCACCGAAGAGCAGATCCTGAAGGGCATGTACCTGCTGCAAGAGGGCGCGAAGAAGACACCGCGCGTGAATCTGCTCGGCAGCGGCACGATCCTGCGCGAGTCGATGGCAGCGAAGGAGTTGCTGGAGAAAGAGTGGGGCGTGGCCGCCAACGTCTGGAGCTGCCCGAGCTTCAACGAGCTGACGC
>CADEEN010000288.1 GCA_902826345.1 uncultured Burkholderiales bacterium
GAAGGACAAGCTGGTGGCGCGTTTGCCGGACTACGCGCGAGCGCTGTCCGCGCTGCCGTGGCTGGCGAACCTGCGCGACTCGTTGCCCGGCGCGGCAGCCTTGAGTGAACGCTGGCTCGGGCTGTCGGCCAAACGCTCGTTGCCGAAGTGGCGAATCGACACGTTCTGGCGCCGCACGAAGCCCAGCGACTTCGCCAGCCGCGACGAAACCATCGCCGCCGCACGCGCCGGCGGCAAGGCGGCCGTGTTGTTCGTCGACACCTTCAACGGCACGTTCGAAACCGAGAATGCGTTGGCTGCGGCCCAGGTGCTGCGCGCTGCCGGCTACACGCTGCACACGTTGAGCAAAGGCGACAGCCACCACTGCTGCGGCCGCACCTACCTGGCTTGCGGCATGGTCGATGAAGCGAAGGCCCGAGTCGGCGCGCTGATCGACGCCTTGCTACCGCTGGCACAAGCGGGCGTGGCCATCGTCGGCCTCGAGCCCTCGTGCCTGCTGACGCTGCGTGACGAAGCACTGGTGATGGGCCTGGGCGACAAGGTGCAGACCGTGGCCGCCCAAGCACTGCTGTTCGAGGAGTTCGTGGCGCGCGAAGCGAAGGCTGGCCGCTTCAAGCTGGCGTTGAAGCCGGTGTCAGCGCCGATCCTCGTGCACGGCCATTGCCATCAGAAGGCCTTCGGCGCCGTCAGCCCGATCCTCGATGTGTTGCGACTGATTCCGGGCGCGCAACCAACGTTGATCGAGAGTTCGTGCTGCGGCATGGCCGGCAGCTTCGGCTACGAGGCCAAGCACCATGCGGTGTCGATGCAGATGGCGGAGTTGAGTTTGTTGCCAGCCGTGCGCAAAGCGTCATCCGAGGCGATCGTCGTCGCCGACGGCACGAGCTGCCGGCACCAGATCGCCGACGGCGCGGGGCGCGAGGCGGTTCATGCAGCGCGGGTGTTGGCGCGGCAGTTGGCCTGACCATCACGCCGCCCGCATCGCCCCCAACTTCGGCAACAGCTCCACCCTCGCCCGCGCCTCGTCGATCGGCAGCGACATCAGCGGCCAGAAGTTCCACTGGTGCGTCATGTCCGCGTTGCACTTCGCGCCGCGATGGATCGCCCACAGCACCAGATCGGGATGGAAGTTGTCGGTGAAGCCGGGTGTGACCGGCGTCACTTGAATGCCCTGGTGAAACTGCAACAACACCATCTGCACGAAGAAGAAACCATCCTCGCGCCGGTTTCCGGCCTGAAACGCGCCCTGCTGGATCTCGCCGTGCGGCGTGGTCTCGTTGCCGGCCAGCACGTGCAGCACGTCGTGGTACGCCACCGAATCGGCGATGCCGGCCGGCTCGCCCGGAAAACCGAAGCCGACCTCGGTCATGTGCCGCCAGTACTCGCGGCCGAGCGTGCCTTCGGGCAGCAGGCCCAGGCGCTTGTAGTTCCAAAACTTGTCCTTGTTGACGCGCACCCTGAACGCCAGCGCACCAACGAAACGCAGCACGCCCATCACGCCTTCAGCAAGGTAGGCCTCCTTGAAGATCACGCGCATGCCGCGGCGCATCGACAGCATTCGCGCCTTCAGCGTGCGGCCGTGCAGCACGGCGTCGATGACCTCGATCACCGGGTCGTGCGTATGCAGGTGCCTCGCCAGCGCCTTCAGGAACTGCAGCGATTCGGCGCGCACCGGGCGCGCGTGCAGCACCGCCAGCGCCGACAGCTGCACCAGGCGCTTGCGCCGGTGCGCGCCGTCGATGGTCACTTCGTCGGCGGACAGCGGTGGCGGGTCGGCGCTGCCGTGCTCGAAGCCGGCGATGCGCGCATAGGTGTCGAGGAACAAGCGCTCGCGCGCATCGAGCGCGCCGTCGGTGCGCAGCGCCGTGCGCAGCGTGCGCATCACGAGGGGGAGTTGGTCGGGGGTGAAGACGTCGATGTCCATGAGTGATCCTTTCGGCGGTTGGTCAAGTCCGTGCGGGTGGTGCACTGAGCACCGTTCGGGCTGAGGCATCGAAGCCTTTGTGCTCATGCGCTGCCCTTCGATACCTCAGGGCGAACGGGCTGCGAGGAAGCCGTTGAGCGAGTGCAGATCGCTCTCGGCGAGTGCGCCGGCCGATGCGGCCAGCTTGATGCGGCCGATCAGGTAGTCGTTGCGCGCTTGCGCCAGGTCGAGCTGCGCCGTGTACAGGCGCTGCTGCGCGTCCAACACGTCGAGTTCGGTGCGCGTGCCGACATCGCGGCCGAGCGTGGTGGCTTCGAGCGCGGTCTGCGCCGAGCGCACCGATTGTTCGAGCGAGCCGATGCGCGACACGCCGGTCTTCACCGAGAGGTAGGCGTCCTGCGCCTGCAGGCGCGCGTCGCGCCTGGCCGCCGCCAGTTCCTGCTCGGCCTGGCCGCGCTTGGCGATCGACTCGCGCTCCTTCGACACGATCGCGCCGCCGGCGAACAGCGGCACGTTGAACTGCAAGCCGATCACGCTGCTGCGCTTGCCGTCCGGCGACGACAGCTCCGACAACCCGCCGGACTGGCCCTTGTAGCCCGTGCTGGCCACCAGGTCGAGCGTCGGCCGCGCGGCGAGCTTGTACTTGTCGATCTCGAAGGCGGCGATCGACACCTCGGTCTGCTTGGCCAGCACGCGCGTCGCGCCCTGCGCCGCCTCCTCCTGCCATGAGAGCGCGTCGTCGGGCTGCGGCGCGGACGGCGCAAAGGCCGGGTGCAGCGCCGCCAGGCCGTCGGCCTGCGCGCCGGTCAGCGCCTCGAGCTGCGAACGGCGCAGTGCGAGCGTGCTCTGCGCCTGCACTTCGCGCGTCAGCACGGCATCCAGCCGCGCCTGCGCCTCCTGCAGGTCGGTGATGCGGCCGCGGCCGACGTCGAAGCGCGCCTGCGCACGGTCGCGTTGCAGCGACACGGCCGCCTTCTCGGCCTGCACCACGCGCAGGCTCTCGTCGGCGAGCAGGACGTTGAAGTACGCCTGCGCAACGCGCTGCATCAGCTCCTGCTGCGCGTCGCGGTACTGCAGTTCGGCCAGCGCCGTCTGCTGCTCGAGCTGCTTCTTCTCGGCGCGCGACCTGGCGCTGACGATCGGTTGCTTCAGCTCGATCGCCACCTCGTGCATCGTGCCCGAGGCGTTGGGCTTGACCACGTCCTGCAGTTGTGGCGGCAGGTTGCTCGATGACGACGAGCTGTCGCGCAGGTAGGTGGCGCTGCTGCTGAGCTGCACCTGCGGCAAGAGCAGCGAGCGGCCCTGCACCGCCTTCTCGCGGCCGGCCGCGAGCGCCTGCTGCGCCGCGGCGATCGTCGGGTCGTGCGCCACGGCCTGCGTGTAGGCGCCCATCAGGTCGAGGGCGAAACCGGGGGCGGCGTGCAGGGCGAAGGCTGCCGCCGCCAGTGCCTTCATCAGCACGGGCTTGTTCATGTTGGTTCCTCTTATGCGGTGGCGGGGCGCTGCGCTCCGTACGCGGTGGCGTACAGCGCAGGCAGAAAGATCAGCGTCAGCAGCGTGGCGACCGCGAGGCCGCCCATGATCGACCACGCCATCGGGCCCCAGAACACCGAATGCGTGAGCGGCACCATTGCGAGGATCGCGGCGAGTGCGGTGAGCACGATGGGCCTCAAGCGGCGCACGGCGGACTCGACGATCGCGTCCCACAACGTCGCGCCTTGGCTCAGGTCGTGGTCGATCTGCACCACCAGGATCACCGAGTTGCGGATGATCATGCCGGCCAGCGCGATCACGCCGAGCATCGCGACGAAGCCGAACGGGATGCGGAACGCCGCCAGCACCGCGGCCACGCCGATGATGCCGAGCGGCGCGGTGGCCAGCACCAGCGCCATCTTCTTCATGTCCTGCAGCTGCAACATCAGCAGCACCAGGATCGCGACGATGGCCATCGGCATCACCGCCATGATCGACGCCTGCGCCTTGGCACTGCTCTCCTGCGCGCCGCCGAGCTCGATGCCGTAGCCCAGCGGCAGCGTGGCTGCCAGCGCGTCGATCTGCGGCTGCACGGCGCGCGTCACGTCCGGCGCCTCGGCGCCTTCGACGTCGGCGCGCACGGTCAGCGTCGGCACGCGGTTGCGCCGCCACAGCACGCTGTCCTCGCTCGTCAGCTCCAGCCGCGCCACCTGCGAGACCGGGATGAACTTGCCGTTGCGCAGGTAGATCCGGGTGTCCTTGAGGTTGTTCAGGTCGCTGCGCTCGGGCTCCACCAGGCGCGCCACCACGTCCAGGCCGTCGTCGCCCTCGCGGTACTGCGTGATGGTGCTGCCCGACAGCGACCACTGCAGCGCGTTCTGGATCTCGCGCGAGGTGATGCCCAGCGCGCGCGCCTTGTCCTGGTCGACGTCGACCTTCAGCTACTTGAGGCGTTCGCCCCAATCCTGGTTGACGCGGCGGATGTGCGTGTCAGCGCGCAGGATCGCGCTCACCTGATCGGCGATGGCCTGCACCTGCTTGTTGTCGGAACCGTGCACGCGAAACTGCACCGGGTAGCCGACCGGCGGGCCGTTCTCCAGCCGGTTGACGCGGCCGCGCACGAGCGGAAAGTCGTTCTCGAACAGCGACGTGATCTTGGCCAGCACGCGCTCGCGCGCCTGCCCGCCCTTGGTCATCACCATCATCTCGCCCAGGTTGAGGTTGGGCGTCTGCACGTCCAGCGGCAGGTAGAAGCGCGGGCTGCCGCTGCCGACGTAGCTGGTGACGGCCACCACGTCCGGGTCGTCCTTCAGCTTCTGCTCCAACGCCATCACCTCGCGCTGGCTGGCCTCGAAGGTGGCGGCCTGCGGCATCCACAGGTCCACCATCAGCTCGGGCCGGTCCGACGCGGGGAAGAACTGCTGCGGCACCGCGGCCTTGAACAGCACGACAGAGCCGACGAAGGCGGCCACGGTGACGCCGATAACTGCTCTGCGGTGCACCAGGCACGCGCCGACGAAACGGCGGAACTTCGCATAGAAGCCCTTGGCATAGACCGCGTCCTCATCGTGCGACGCATGCGCGTCTTCCTTCAGCAGCTTGAAGCCGAGGTAGGGCGTGAAGACCACCGCGACGATCCAGCTCAGCACCAGCGAGATGCCCACCACCTGGAACAGCGAGAACACGTACTCGCCCGAGCCGCTCTTGGCAAAGCCCACCGGCAGGAAGCCGGCCGCCGTGATCAGCGTGCCGGTGAGCATCGGGAACGCGGTGGCGGTGTAGGCGTAGGTGGCGGCGCGGAACTTGTCCCAGCCCTGCTCGAGCTTCAACGCCATCATCTCCACCGCGATGATCGCGTCGTCCACCAAGAGACCCAGCGCGATGATCAGCGCGCCGAGCGAGATGCGCTGCAGCTCGATGCCCAGGAAGTACATGCACAAAAAGGTCAGCGCCAGCACCAGCGGGATCGACAGCGCCACCACCAGCCCGGTGCGAAAGCCCAGCGAGAAGAAGCTGACCACCAGCACGATGGCCACCGCTTCGGCCAGGCTCTTCTTGAACTCGTGCACCGAGGCCTGCACCACCTTCGGCTGGTCGCTCACCGCATGCACTTCCACGCCCAGCGGCAGGTTGGCCTGCACGCGCGCCACCGTGGCCGTGAGCTGCTGGCCCAGGCGGATCACGTCGCCGCCCTTGCGCATGCTCACCGCCAGGCCCACGGCCGGCTGGCCGTTGAAGCGCATCTTCACC
>CADEEN010000289.1 GCA_902826345.1 uncultured Burkholderiales bacterium
CGCTGCAATCGGCCTTTCGCGAGGTGGCCGATGCGCTGGCCGTGCGCGACAGCCTGGCCGAGCGGCTGGATGCGCAGCAGGCGCAGGTGCAAGCGGCCGAGCGCAGCCTGACCCTGGCTGAAGCGAGTTACCGCCTCGGCGGCGCGAGTCAGCTCGAGCTGCTCGACGCCCAGCGCCAACTCGCCGCTGCGCGCCAGGGTGTCGTCACGCTGCGCCAGACCGAGCAGTCCAATCGCGTGCTGCTGCTGCGCGCGCTGGTCGCGCGTTGGACGGCGGGCGGCTGAGGCGACAAGGTCTCGGCCGCTCGCCTCCTATCAGTCGGCGCCGGACTCGCCGGGCCGCTTCAAGACCGGCGCGCTGAGCTTGCGCGCTGCGCGGGCCTTTGGCGTTGCCGGTGCTGCCGGCCGCGCCAACGCCGCGATCAGCGTCGAAAGAGCCTCGGGCGCCGCGCCGTCGTTGCGCGCGATGGCCCGCAGGTCGTCCGGCGTCAAAGGCAGCGGTGCGCTGCCGGCCGTGGCGCGCGCCGACTGGACCGCAGCCGGACGCCGCACCGCGTGCAGCGCCTTCGCCGCGGCATCGACGCCGCGGCCCGCGCGCAGGTCATCGACGTGCTGCTGCGTCAGCTTCGCCGGCGCGGATGGGCGCGCAGCCGTCACCATACGTAGATCTCCTTCAACCGGTCGCCTTCGATGCGCGCGTTGACAGGGCGCGCGCTGCCTTTGGCATGCGCGGCCAGGATCGACATGTTGATGACGGAGTCTTCGCGGTTGTCGTCGAACTTGCGCCAGGCGCCGTCGATCCACGCCCACGCGTTGGCGCGTTCGTTGATGGTCCACAGCGCCTCGACGCGCTTGTTGTCATGCCATGCCATGAGATCGCTCCAGTGCTTTTGCTTCAGGGTTTGACGTCGGCGGTGCCGAGGTAAGCCGCGGCTGCGGCGTAGACCGCTGCGGCAGCCTTGCGCAGCGGGGCGGGTGCGACGGCGCGCGAGCGCGGCGCCTGCTCGTCGTCGGCCAGGAACAAAAAGGTCGCGGCCTTCTTGCCGTCGCCCACTTCGAGCCGGCCGACCACGCTGTCGGGTGGGAATCCGCCGCTCACCGGCGTGACGCGCAGCAGCGCAGGCACGTCGATCGCACGAGCCAGCGCGACGAAGCGCGAAGGATCAACGGCGTTGCCGGCGAGCGCACGCTCGGCATGACGCCGTCCCTTGAGCTCGTCTGTGAGGCGGCTGGTGACGCGGCCGGCGGCGTCGATGCGGTACTCGAACTCGTAGTGCTCGCCGTGCAGCCCGCCCGAGGCGCTGAGGCTGATGTAGGCATCGGGGTGGCGCGCCGGATCTTCGATCGCGCGGCGCAGGCCGGCCGCCACGCTGGCCGCGAGCTTGGGCGGGTTGATCGCGATCGTCTTGCGTGAGGTGGGCATCGTCGCGGAGCCTCAGAGGGTGGAAGTGGTCTCGCCCAGGCGGTCGCAGAAGGGCCGCACCAGGCGCTCGACGACTTCGGTGTTGTCGTGCATCACCGTACCGGTGCTGACGGGGCTGCGCATCGGGCACGCGTCGTCAGGGTACTCGTCGGGATGGCCGAGCATGTGGCCGAACTCGTGCGAGGCCACGTCGCCGGTGTCCATCGTGTCCCAGGTGGTCATGTTGCTGCGCGCGGGGCCGACGCGCACGCGCACCGCGTGGTGCTCGCCGCTGGTGACCCATTCGACGCCGAAGGTGAGCGTGCAGCGGCAATCGCACGCCGCGTTGTCGCAGCAGCCGAAGCGGTTGCCCCACTTGCTCTCGATGCCGGTGCGCCAGGTGTCGCGCAGCGTGTTCATCGTCGCGTCGGAGATGCCGGCGTCGGGCACCAGGCGGATCCGAACCGTGATGCGGGTGCCGCGCTGCGCGTACGCGGCAGTCCATCCGTAGACGCATTCGTTGACCGCGAAGCTGATCTCCTGCGGCGGGCCCATTGCCCCGCCGGCGTCGAAGTCGTAGATCTCGGTCACCACGCGATCGCCGCCGCGCTGTTCCTCGTGCAGCGAGATGGCGACGTTGCGTTGCTTGGCCAGCGCGGCGATCGCCAGCAGCCGCGTGCACACCTGCGGCGAGCGGTTGTCGAGTTTTCGCCAGCCGCGGTTGCGCAGCCAGATCCAGGCGTTGGCCGTCTCGTTGATGGTCCACAGGCCATCGACATGACAGCCGCACAACACGGGCATCGGCGTCTCCTTGAAACGGAACCGACTGTCGCAGGACGCGCGCCGCGTTCCATCCCTAGATGACGACTTGCCACCCCCAAGGTGGCGACAAACGCAAAGGGCTCGGCGTTTGCCGCCAAGCCCGCACATCGCGCCGTGTCCGAGGATTGCGCCCGATACGATCCGGGTCACACGCACGGGCTCGATCAGGTTTCGGGGCGGCGCCACAACCACCACGCGACGACGGCCATGAAGGCCGGCACGGCGAGCTGTAGCGCCAGTGGCGCGCGCGACCACCACAGCAGTGCCACGCTCGTCAGCATCGTCACGCTGGCGCCCCACTTGGCGCTGCGTGGCACAGCGCGGTGATCGCGCCAGCGCGTGATCGGCGGGCCCCAGCGCGGGTGCGCGACGAGCCAGGCTTCGAGCTGCGGCCAGCCCTTGCCGCCGGCCCAGGCGGCGACGAGCAGGAACGGCGTCGTCGGCAGCACCGGCAAGAACGCGCCGACGATGCCCAGTGCCATGCAGACCAGCGCCAGCGTGCGCCAGAACATCCGGTGGGCGAGTCGGGTGAGCATCGTCGCGTTCAGAACCAGCGCCAGAGTCCGAGCGGATGGCGGGTCCAGCCGATGCTGGCCATGGTGGCGAACAGCGCCAAGGCGGCGACGAAAAACAGCGCTCGTGCCGAGGTGGTTCGAGCACGCTTCAGGGCCCAGCTGCCGAGCACGATGTACAACACGAGCAACACCAGCTTGGACGCGAGCCAGTGGTCGCGCAGCGGGTCGAGCCGAAGCAGGCCCCACAAGGTCGCGCCGGCGGTCAGCAGCAGCGTGTCGATGACGACGCTGCCGACGCGCAGCGCCCGGTGCAGCGGCCAGCGCGCGCCGGCCAGCACACCGAGGCCACGCACGGCAAACAGCGCGCCGCTCGCGGCCACCAGGGCCAGGTGCGCCTCGCGCAGGAGCGGCACACAGGTCAGGGGGTCCATCGGCCGCTGGCCCAGGCCTGCGTCACCAACGGCCGCGCAACGTCAGCCGCCATGTCCGCGGCGTCTCGACTTGCGTGAACAGCGGCGATTTCTCGGCAAGGCGAACATCGTCGAGATTGCGCACGCTGAGTGTCGCTTCGAGGCCCGCGGGCAGGCTCACCGTGACATGGCCGCCGAGCAGCGCGATGTCGGGCACCTTCTGCGGCGCGGTGTTCGGCGGCGCGCCTGGGAGCACTTGATCGCCTGCATGCTCGAGCGTCGCGCCGGCGCGCCATGCGCCCTGTTGCCAATCGAGCCGCGCCGTGGCACTGTGGCGTGGCCGGCGTTCGAGGCGCTGGCCGTTGCCGTTCTTCGCATCGAGGTAGGTGTACGAAAGGCCGGTCGTGAAGCCCTGGCCGAGCGGCAACAGCCACGACGCTTCGACGCCGCGCAGCTTGGCTTTTGCCAGGTTCTCGTAGGTGTAGGTTCCGATGCCGGGCGTCGGGCCCGGCGTGATCAGGCGCACTTCGATCAGGTCGTCGACGCGCTGCTCGAACAGCATCAATTGCGCCTGCGCCGGACCGGCCGCGTAACCGATGCCGATCTCCAGCGCGTCGCTGACCTCGGGTTGGAGATCGGGATTGCCGATGAAGGTGTTCGGCCCTTCCGGCCGCGCGCCGCGCACGACCTGCTTCAGGTTCGGCACTTTGAAGCCGTGGCTGTACCCGCCCTTGACGGTCCACGCTTCGGCAACGCGCCAGACCGCATAGGCGCGCGGGCTCCACTCGTTGCCGTAGCGGTCGTGCTTGTCGTGGCGCGCGCCGACGGTCAGCGTCACCGGTTTCGCGACACGCCATTCGTCCTGCACGAACAGCGAGCGGTGCGGCAGCACCGAACGGCCGCCCGGCAGCCCCGGGTCATCGAGCGATTCGTTGCGAACCTCGAAGCCGGCGACGAGCGCGTGCGCATCACCGAGCGTACGCCGCGCCTGGCCTTCGAGCACCTGCTCTTGCAGCTTCTGCGGCACGTTGACGGCGACGCCGTTGCTGCGCCGGTTCTCGACATCGATCGTCGAGCGGTAGGCACGCAGTTGCGTTTCGAGTGGCGAAGCCCACTCGGCTTCCCAGTTCAACGAGGTCATCTCGCGTTCGATGTCGTTGAAGGTGACGTGGTAACGCCGCTGGCCGCCGCGCTCGCGCGCGTTCGCTTCGCGATCTTCCGTGCCGCTGCGGTGTTCGACGTCGAAGCGGTGACCTTTGAGTCCGCGCCACGACACGCCGAGCCAGCCGTCGCGCTTGTCGCGCGCTTCGAGTTCGTCGAGGCGGGGATCGAGCGGCGAGGCGATCGCATCGACCTTCGACGCCGCCACGCCCGCGCGCAGGTAGAAGCCGCTGCCGGGCTTTCCAATCGGCCCATCGGCGCGCACACCGCTGCGCCAGCCGTTGCCGCCGCGCCCACCGTCGGCAGCGATGCCTTCAGCCATCGCGCCGAAGCGCCAGGCATCGCCGGGTTGCCGCGTGATGATGTTGATCACGCCGCCCAGCGCCTCCGAGCCGTAGAGCACCGACATCGGCCCGCGCACGACCTCGATGCGGTCGATGTCGTCGACGGCGATCCAGTCGTACTGGAAGTCGCTCGCGCCGATCACGCCGTCGGACGCGCCGATGCGCTTGCCATCGACGAGGAACAGCGCATGCCGGCTGTCCAGCCCACGAATGCTCAGCACCTTGCGCCCGCCGACGGCGCGCCCCTGCAGCGACAGCCCGGTCTCGCCGCGGATCGCGTCGAGCACGTTGTCGGCGCCGCGCGCCTCGATGTCGCGCCGCGTGATCACGCTCGAGGCGGCCGGGGCGTCGGTGGACAGCATCGCGTAGCGCGTCGCGGTGATGACGATGGTCTGGTCGGGGGGCAGGCCCTGTGCGATAGCGGCGCCGCAGCACCACGCAGCGGCAAGCGCAACGGCGTCCTTGTTCATGGCCGGGAGCATCGGCCCAGCGCAACGAGCGCACCTTGATCCAGATCGGGTGGCGCGGGTTAACCAGGAGGCAGCGCCGAGGGTTGATGCAGTTCAAGGACGAGCCGCGCGCTCGGCGCGAGCATGCGGCCGGCACACCAAGGAGAGCCCATGAAAACGTTGCGCCTGACCGCCCTCACCTTCGCTGCGCTGCTGCTGGCCTCGGCGGGCATCGCCCTCGCCGACGACAAGAAGGACCCCGGCGACGTCAAGTACCACGCCGCGCCGTCGGCGCTGGCCGACGTGCCGATGGTGCAGAGCACGAATCCGAAAGCGCCGCCGATGACGCAGGCCGAGTTCGAAGTCGCGCGCAAGATCTACTTCGAGCGTTGCGCTGGCTGCCACGGCGTGCTGCGCAAGGGCGCCACCGGCAAGGCGCTGACGCCCGAGCTGACGCTCGGCAAGGGCACCGACTACCTCAAGGTCTTCATCGCCTACGGCTCGCCGGCCGGCATGCCGAACTGGCAGACCAGCGGCGAGATG
>CADEEN010000290.1 GCA_902826345.1 uncultured Burkholderiales bacterium
TCGGTGGTGGCTGTCCAGCTCTGAACGGTGAGCATGTCTTTGCTGTTGTAAGTGTTGGCCGTGGTCTTGTTGGGCTCGGCCAGTTGCGTGGGCAGGTTGAACGTGGCGTGCCACTTGGTGCTGACGACCTTGCTGGCGCTGGCCAGCGCCGGGCGCGTGGTGGCGCTGGCGAAGCTGGCGGGGAACGTGGCGCGCTCGGTTTCTCGGCCCTTGGCGTCGTAGGCGGTGAAGGTCACCGTGCCGTCGTGTGCCACTTCCTTGGTCTTGTTGGCGTTGGCGTCATAGACCGTGGTCTGCGCCGTGTTGCCGCACAGCGGACAAGGCTGACTGACGCCACTGGTGCGCAGCACACCGGCGGTGTTGGTGAAGCTGTAGCTGCGGCTGGTGCTGACGGCGTCGCGCACGTAGCTGTAGCCGTTGCCGTAAGTGAAGCTCATGCGCTCGGCGCCGCCGGCCAGCTCGCTGCTGGCGACGCGCCCTTGGTCGTCGTAGGCGTAGCTGCTGTAGCGCACGCCGGCTTCGTCGGTGATGCCGGTGACGTGGCCGGGGAAGCGGCTGTCTTCGTGGTGGTACTGGCGCATGGTGTTGTCTTGCCAGGTCACACTGACGACGTTGCCGAAGCCGTCGTAGCCGTAGCGGATGGCACCACCGCCGGGGTCCACCATCGAGGCGAGCCGGCCGCCGGGCTCGTAGGTGAAGGTCAGCGCGCGGGCGAAGTGGTTGGCCACGCGGATCAGCAGGCCGGGCTTGGGCGCCACGTCCACGGGCGTGAGGGCGTCGCTGTAGGTCAGCGTCGTCACCCAGCCGTTGCGCGCGGTGATGGACAGCAGCTTTCCTTCGGCGTTGTAGCGTTCAACAGAGTCGTCGGCAACGACGCGGTACTCCCAGCCGCCGGCGACTGACAGCAGCGTGTCGCGCACGCCGACCTCGGGCCTCCATTGCACGACGCCTTGGGCATCAAGCGTGGACGTGAAGGTGTTGACGGTGCCGTCCGGCCGCAGCGCGCGGCGCAGCGGGGTGGGGGCGCCGAAGACGTCGGCGATCTGGCGCTCGTAGCTGTGCAGCCAGCCGGTGTGGCCCGCGGAGTTGGGCAGGCCGCCCAGAGTGCTGGCGACGGTGGCGCGGGCCTAGCGCGAGCGGTAGGTGCGGCTGAATTCGAGCGGGTGTGCGCCGGCGCCGGTGTAGTCGGCGGAGGTGAGGACCTTGACGCCGCTGCCGGGCAGCACCGGGTTGGCGGTGGGGCAAGTGAGGTCTTCGAAGCTCGCCCGCATGCAAAAACTACTGGCCGAGCTGTCAGCGTAGGACCAACCCTGATCGTAGGCGCAACTGAGATCGCGGAAGCTGTACAGATAAGTCGGAACGGTGCGCGGCGAACACGTGTACGGATCCTGCGGCGTGCCGGTACCCAGGCGCACTTCGTACGAAAACGTGGCGGGGAAGCGCTGATTCGACAACATGCGCTTGAAGTCCCATCCGCTGGGTTGCGACCACGCTGTATCCAGCGCACCGACTGATACGTTGACCGAGCCACAAAGCGCCGCCACGGAGCCGGCGAGGAAGGTCTTGTACGCATCGATCGCCCTGGTCGCACCGTCACTGGTGTCGAACGTCGGCGTGGCTTGGATCGGCCCGGGAACGGACCATCGCCACGGGCCGACTCGCTGCGGAACAACAGAACACTCGGCGCTGCCGGTTGGGCTGTGGCCTTTGCACACGTCGAGTGACTGCGCCTGGGCCGACGCAGCCGGCCCAAGTTGCACGAATAGCAGAACCAACAGCGTGACGACGGTGCTGCTTACCCGTGAGTTACAGATCATGTGCTTCCCGCGGCGCCCAACGCAAACGCATCGAAGCACTTCGTCCGTCAGTAAATATCCGGCGCAAACGCGCTCGGCTTGAAGCCGCTGTCGTCGCCGTTGCGCTGCACCTTCAAGTCTTCGCTCGTGTCGATGTCGATCAGCACCCCCGGGTCATCGACCTCCACCGCGTGCGACGGATAGCGCGCCACCAGTCGCCGCGCGCCCTCATCGCCCGTGAGGCCGATCAGCTCCGAGTACAGCTCGGCGCTGAACGCCACCGGGTGCCCGCGCCGCCCCTGGTGCTGCGCGAACGCCACCGAGTGCGTGGCCAGGGCCTGCGCCACCGCTTGCATCGTGCCTGGCTTGACGCGCGGCATGTCGGCCGGCAACAGCAGCCAGCCCGGCGCGTCGCTCCTCGCGGCGACGCCGGCCGCTATCGAGTCGCCCATGCCGCGGCCGCGCACCGGCGCGGCCTTGGGCACGACGAGCACGTCGCGCGCTGCAATGTCTTCGTGCGCCAGCGGTGCCAGATCGGCCGTGGTCACCACCAGCACCGGCAGGCCGCTGGCCAGCGCGTGGCGCAGCGTGTGCGACATGACCGCCGCGGCGACGCCGTTGTCCGCGTCGGCCAGCAGTTGCTCGAGCTTGTGCCCGACGCCGGCAAAGCGGCTGCCCAGACCTGCGGCGAGCACGATGACGGTGGGCTGCTGGGACGGCATGAGAGCGCGGCGGCGTCGATGGTTGTTGCAGTCAAGAATCGTCGCCACGCGCGGCGGTGTCACCGGGTCGTGTACCTAGGGTCTATCACGTAGTAAGAATTGCGGATGGCCGCCGGCTTATCCTCTTCACATGAACACACCCGCCAGCGGCGCCGACATCGCCGCACTGCGCAAGAGTTATGAACGCGCCGAACTCGACGAGGCAGCGTCGGACGCCGACCCCTTGCAGCAGTTCGACAAGTGGCTGCGCGAGGCCATCGCCGCGCAACTGCCGGAGCCCAACGCGATGACGCTGGCGACCGTCGGCGCCGAGGGCAGGCCGTCGACGCGCGTCGTGCTGATCAAGGGCTACGACGCGCGCGGCATCGTCTGGTACACGAACTACGACAGCCGCAAAGGCCGCGAGCTGGCCGCCAACCCGCACGCGGCGCTGCAGTTCCATTGGGTCGAGCTCGAGCGCGTGGTGCGCATCGAGGGCCGAGTCGGGTTGGCGAGTGCCGAAGAAAGCGACGCCTACTACGCGACGCGGCCGCTCGATTCGCGCCTCGGGGCGTGGGCGTCGCCGCAGAGCCAGGTGATCGGCTCGCGGGCGGTGCTCGTGGCCAATGCAGCGAAAGCCGCTGCAAAGCATGGCCTGCATCCGCCACGCCCGCCGCATTGGGGCGGCTACCGCCTCGTGCCGCACGCGTGGGAGTTCTGGCAAGGGCGCAAGAGCCGGTTGCACGACCGGCTGCGCTACCGCCAGGACGGCAGCGCCTGGGTGCGCGAGCGGCTCGCACCCTGAGACGCCGTCACCAGGCCACGCGCAATCCCAGCGTCGCCGAGCGCCCCGGCAGCGGCGACAGCTCTCGCGCATTGCGCAAGGCCGTGGCGTTGAACGCGAGTTCGTCGCCGAGGTTGTCCAGCCGCGCGAACCACAGCGCTTCGGCCCCACCCCAGCTCTGAGGCCAACGCTGACGCCAGCTCAGGTTCACGTCGAGCAACGTGGCGCTCGGCGTCGGCACATCCGTGGCCGGAACACGCGTCTGCTTGGCCAGGTGGCGCACGGTGGCGCCTGCGCTCCATGCGCCATGCGTGGCTTCGACACCGAGGCGCGCGCGCAGCGGCGGCAGGCGCGGCAGGGGCTCACTGCTCGTGCGGTTGCTGCCGCGCACGAGATCGAGCGCGCCGATGGCGTCGAGCGTCCAAGGCGCGCGGTCGATCAGACGCGTCTTGCCTTCGACCTCCACACCCACCAGCCGCGCGCGCACCGCACGAAAAGCCAACTCTGGCAGCGACACCAACTCGCCTTCCTCGTTGATCTCCTCGAAGGTGTTGCCGGTGGCATCGAGCGAGATGAAGCGCGAGAAGCGCGTCGCGAACACCTGCGCCTTCAACTGCGACGCGCCCGCCGCCCACTGCATGCCGACTTCGGCATGGGCGCTGCGCTCGACACCGAGCGTCGCATCGCCGACTTCGAACGCGCCGGTGGCCACGTGCACGCCGTTCGCATAGAGCTCGTAGTACGTCGGCGCGCGCTCGGTGTGGCCCACCTGCGCGGTGAGCGCGAAGTCCTTCGACAGCGGCAGCGTCGCGCCGAGCGAGGCGCTCACCGGCGTGAAGCGGCGCTGGCTCGCCGCGCCGAAGCGCGGCTCGGCGGCATCGGCCGCGTCGCCGTCCGACTTCACGCGCACGCGCTCGGCGCGCACGCCGCCGGTGACGGAAAACGCCGGACCCTTCCACTCTTCGAGCAGGAACAGCGCGCCGCTGCGCGTGTTGGTGTTCGGCACGAAAGCTTCTTCGCCGAGCGCGGAGAAGTCGAGCTTCTCGAGCTGCGTGCCGAAGACGCCGCGCAGCTCGCCGCCGCCCAGCAGGATGCGAGCGTGCTGCGCCTGCGCGCGCAACTCCGAGCCGCGGCTTTCGAACGTGGTGCCGACCTCGCCGCTGCCTTCGATCTCCTGGTGCTCGTAGCGAGTGTGGCCGGCGTTCCACTCGACGCGCTCGATCGGGCCGCCGAGCTTGCGATCCCCCGAGAACTGCAAACGGTCGCGCTTCATGTCGATCGTCACGCCGGGCTCGGCCGTCACGCCGTAGTCGTTACGGTAGGTGTCGAGCGCTGCGCCGATGTAGCCGTTGGCGTCGGCCCATGACGCGCCGACCGCGCCGGCCTGGCTGTCACCCGCGGAGTTGACGACGCGCTCGCGCGCCGGCTCGCCGTCGGGCGGCGTGAAGCGCGGCACGCGCAGGTCGCGGCTCTTGCGCGCGGCCACGTCGGCGTGCCAGTTGAAGCCGCCCAAACCACCAACAGCGCCTTCGATGACGGCAGCACCCGCGCGCTCGCGCGCGGCGCCGCCGAGGCGCAACTCCGCGCGGCCGCCCAAGCCAGTGAGCGCCGTGCGCGGCACGCGGTTGTCGATCGCGTTGACGACACCGCCGGTGGCGCTGCCGCCGTAGAGCAGCGCGGCCGGCCCACGCAGCACTTCGAAGCGCTCGACCACCAGCGGGTCGATGGCTGCGGCGTGATCGAACGACAGGCTCGACGCATCGATGGCCGAGGCGCCGTTGTCGAGCAGGCGGATGCGGTCACCGTCGAGCCCGCGGATCACCGGCCGGCTCGATTGCGGGCCGAAGTCGGTGGCTGCCACGCCGGGCAGGCCCGACAGCGTGTCGCCGAGCGTGCCGCTGCGCGCGCGCGTCAGCGCATCGCCGCCGAGCACGCTGGCCGGCGCGCCGAGCTCGCTGCCGAAGTTGCGAAAGGGGTTGCCGGTGATAACAACCGTCGTCGTCGGATCGTTCTGCGAGATCGCAGACGATGCGCCGGTGGCCAGGACCGCCAGCGCCAAAGCGCGCCGTGGAAACGGCGCATGAAAGAAAGAATGCATGGGAAGAAACCTCGCGAGGCGTGCACGATTGGCGCACGCATGACAAAGAAACCGCGCGGCGGCGCGAGCTCAGGCTCGCGCCGCGCAAGCAGCAGAAGACGGTCAGGCGAGGAGAAGCGGCGGCCCGCGGGCGTGGTAGCCGCAGGCGCAGGTGGCACGCACGAGCGTGGCCGGTGCTGCGGCGAACGCTGCCGCAGGCGCATGGAAAGTCAGCGCAGGCGAAGACGCGGCAACGCCATCGGCATGACT
>CADEEN010000291.1 GCA_902826345.1 uncultured Burkholderiales bacterium
TCGCTGCCCTTGCCGCCGTGGTGGCCGTCTTCGATGTACTTCTTGGCGTTGTCCCAGGCGCCGCCGCCCGTGCACATGCTAATGGCGACGAACAGGCCGGTGACGATGGTGCCCATCAGCAAGCCGCCGAGTGCGGCCGGGCCGAGCAGCAGGCCGACCAAGATCGGCACGACCACCGGCAGCAGCGACGGCACGATCATTTCCTTGATCGCTGCGCTGGTCAGCATGTCGACGGCAGCGCTGTAGTCGGGTTTGCGCTTGCCGGCCATGATCAGGCCGTCGGCGAACTGGCGGCGCACTTCGACGACGACCGAGCCGGCGGCGCGGCCGACGGCTTCCATCGCCATGGCGCCGAACAGGTAGGGAATCAGGCCGCCGATGAACAGGCCGACGATGACGCGTGGATCGCTCAGGTCGAAGCTCACGTCCATGCCGCGGCCTTCGAGCGAGTGCGTGTAGTCGGCGAACAGCACGAGGGCAGCGAGGCCGGCCGAGCCGATGGCGTAGCCTTTGGTCACGGCCTTGGTCGTGTTGCCGACCGCGTCGAGCGGGTCGGTGACGTCGCGCACGCTCTTCGGCAGCTCGGCCATCTCGGCGATGCCGCCGGCGTTGTCGGTGATCGGGCCGTAGGCGTCGAGTGCGACGACGATGCCGGCCATGCTCAGCATCGAGGTCGCGGCCACCGCGATACCGTACAGGCCCGCAAGTTGGTAGGCGACGAGGATGGCGACGCAGACGAACAGCACCGGCCACGCGGTGGAGCGCATCGACACGCCGAGGCCGGCGATGATGTTGGTGCCGTGGCCCGTGGTCGAGGCCTGCGCGATGTGCTGCACCGGCTTGTACTGCGTGCCGGTGTAGTACTCGGTGATCCAGACCATCGCCGCGGTCAGCACCAAGCCGACGGCGCAGGCGCCGAAGAGCTTCATGTGCGTGCCGGCGCCGAGCGCATCGGCGGGCATCACCGCGACGGTGACGAAGTAGAAGGCGATCAGCGACAAGACGCCGGCAACAGCCAGGCCCTTGTACAGCGCCGGCATCACGTTCTTCATGCCGGGGCTGGCCTTGACGAAGCTGCAGCCGATGATCGAGGCGATGATCGACACGCCGCCGAGCAGCAGCGGATAGATCACCGCGGCCATCGGCGCAGCGGTGACGACGAGCGCGCCGAGCGCCATCGTCGCGATCAGCGTCACGGCGTAGGTTTCGAACAGGTCGGCAGCCATGCCGGCGCAATCGCCGACGTTGTCACCGACGTTGTCGGCGATCACCGCCGGGTTGCGCGGGTCGTCTTCCGGAATGCCGGCTTCGACCTTGCCCACCAGATCGGCGCCGACGTCGGCGCCCTTGGTGAAGATGCCGCCGCCCAGGCGCGCGAAGATCGAGATCAGCGACGAGCCGAAGGCGAAGCCGAGCATCGGCTTCAACACCGAGGCCAGGCTCTTGTCCGGCGTGTACTGGCCGTTCAACACCGTGAACCAGAAGAACAAGCCGACACCGAGCAGGCCGAGGCCCACCACCAGCATGCCGGTGATCGCGCCGCCCTTGAAGGCCACGTCCAGCGCCGGGCCGATGCCCTGGGTGGCTGCCTGAGCGGTGCGCACGTTGGCCTTGACCGAGACGTTCATGCCGATGAAGCCGCAGGCGCCGGACAACACCGCGCCGAGCACGAAGCCGATGGCGGTCGTGCCATCGAGGAAGTAGGCGATGGCGATGGCGAGCACGACGCCGACGAGTGCGATCGTCTTGTACTGCCGCGCCAGGTAGGCCGCAGCGCCTTGCTGCACCGCGCCTGCGATCTCCTGCATGCGCGCATTGCCCGCGTCTTGTTTCAGGATCCAACTGCGTTGGAAAAATCCGTACAACACTGCGGCGACGCCGCAGCCCAGCGCCACATAAAGCGCCATCGTCGTTGACATGAAAGATCCTCCTGGAGGTGTTCGATGAACTCAGCAGCTCGGGCGGGCCCGAAACAACGCGCGATGCTAACGGACGCTCGCGACGGTTCTGCCCGGTGTTTGCGCGGCGCAACGTCAGGCCGCCGCAAGTCCCGCGCCTAGAATCGGGGTTATCCCTGAACGCACATCGACGACAACACCATGAGCCTGCACAACGTGATGCCCGGCGCGAAGGCGCCTGACGAGTTCAACGTGATCATCGAGATACCGATGAACGCCGACCCGATCAAGTACGAGGTCGATGAAGACTCAGGCGCGCTGTTCGTCGATCGCTTCATGGGCACCGCGATGCACTACCCGTGCAACTACGGCTACATCCCGCAGACCCTGGCCGACGACGGCGACCCGGTGGACGTGCTCGTCATCACGCCGGTGCCGCTGATCCCGGGCGTGGTCTGTGCGTGCCGGCCGCTCGGCATTCTGAAGATGGAAGACGAGGCCGGCGGCGACAGCAAGCTGAGTGCGGTGCCGACCGACAAGCTGCTGCCGATCTACACGCAGTGGAAGACGCATGCCGATCTGAACCCGGCGCGGCTGAAAACCATTCAACACTTTTTCGAGCACTACAAGGATCTCGAAGAAGGCAAGTGGGTCAAGGTGCTCGGCTGGGGCGGCCCGGAGGACGCGAAACAGGAAGTGCGCGACGGCATGGCTGCATGGGCCAAGCGCCTGGACAAGCGCAGCGGCGCCGATCGTCGCGTCGCAAAGCCCTGATCACGACGCCTTGAACGGGTTGCGTTCGTTCAACTCGTCGATGTAGTTCTCGACACCTGCGCCTTCGCGGGCGAGGAAGTCGTGCACGGCCGACGCAAAGCGTTTGTCTGCCAGCCAGTGCGCTGACCAGGTTCGCACCGGCAGCAGGCCACGCGCCATCTTGTGCTCGCCCTGCGCACCGCCTTCGAAGCGCGCGTAGCCGTTGGCGATGCACCAGGCCAGCGGCTGGTAGTAGCAGGCCTCGAAGTGCAGGCAGTTCACGTGCTCGGTGGCGCCCCAATAACGGCCGTAGGCGACGCGACGCTCCGGGTCGAGCGCGATCAACGACACGGCGATCGGCTGGCCGCTGCGGCCGGCGACGAACATCAGCCAGTGCTGCGGCATCGCTCGTGCCATCTCGCGGAAGAACGCGCGCGTGAGGTAGGGCGTGGAGTGGTGGGCGCGGTAGGTGAGGGTGTAGCAGCGGTAGAAAAAATCCCACAGGCGTTCATCGATCGCAGCGCCCTCGTGCGCTTCGAAAGTGATACCGGCTTCGACCACGCGCCGCCGCTCCTGCGCGATCTTCTTGCGCTTCTCGCGTTGCAGGCTCGCTGTGAAATCGGTGAAGTCGGCGTAGGGCCCAGGCTCGCGCTGCGTCCAATGGAACTGAACGTTTTCGCGCAGCATCCAGCCGCCATGTTCGAAGGCAAGCCGGTCAGCTTCGGAGAAAAGCAGAAAGTGCGCTGACGAAAGTTTGGCTTCGCGCATGAACTGCAGCACGCCGTGCAAGAGCAACTCGCGCGAAGCCGCATCGCGCGCCAGCAGTCGCGAACCCGGCACGGGTGTGAACGGCACCGCGCCGAGCAGCTTTGGGTAGTAGTCGAGGCCGTGACGGCTGTAGGCGTCGGCCCAGGCCCAGTCGAACACGTACTCGCCGTAAGAATGGCCCTTCAGGTACAGCGCGGCGGCGGCGCGCAATTCGCTGCCGCGTTCGAGCACGATGAAGTGCGGCGCCCAGCCGGTGTTGTCGATCGCGCTTCGCGACCGGTGCATCGCCGCCAGATACTCGTGGCGCATGAACGGCGTCGGCGCGTCCTGCGCGTCGAGTAAGGCGTTCCACGCGGCTGCGTCGATCGTCGTTGGGTCGTCGTGAATGCGAATAACATGATCGTGTGTCCTCAACTCAACATGCTCCACCACGGCGATGAAGGTCGCGCTGGCCCAGATCAACGCCACCGTCGGCGACCTCGAAGGCAACGCGCGGCGCATCGTCAATGCTGCGCGCCGCGCCTACGGCCAGGGCGTGGACCTGGTGATCGCGCCTGAACTCGCATTGACCGGCTACCCGCCGGAAGACCTGCTGCTGCGCCCGTCCTTCATGAGCGCTTGCGCCGATGCGTTGCGCGGCATGGCGCGCGAGCTGCAATCGAGTCAGGGCTTGCATGTGCTGGTGGGTCATCCGCATCAGTTCGGTGAACGCGGCGATGTTAGGACCAAGTCCACGTCGCAACCGCTGCGCTTCAACGCAGCCTCGGTGCTGGCGGGGGGAAGGATCGTCGGCACCTACTGCAAACGCGAGTTGCCGAACTACCAGGTGTTCGACGAGCGCCGCTATTTCGCCTCGGGCCGCGATGCGGGATTGAGGCCACTGGTGTTCGAGGTCGGCGGCACGCGGGTGGGTGTGCTGATCTGCGAGGACGCCTGGTTCGACGAGCCCGGCGCGGCGGCCAAGACGGCGGGCGCGCAGGTGCTGGCGGTGCTCAACGCGTCGCCGTTTCATCTCGACAAGGCGGGCGAGCGCGAAGCGCGCATGGCCGAGCGCGCGCGCGCGACCGGGCTGCCGGTGCTTTTCTCGCACCTCGCCGGCGGCCAGGACGAGGTGGTGTTCGACGGCGCCTCGTTCGGCATCGATGCACGCGGTGAGATCGGCGTGCGCGGCCCGAGCTTCGACGAGGCGCTGGTCACGGCGGAAGTCGAGGGCGGCTCGGTGCGCGGCACGGTGCACCCGCTGCCCTCGCTCGAATCACAGGCATGGCAGGCGCTCGTCGTCGGCGTGCGCGACTACCTCGGCAAGAACGGTTTTCCCGGTGCGATCATCGGTTTGTCGGGCGGCATCGACTCGGCCCTCGTGCTGGCGATCGCGGTCGATGCGCTCGGCGCCGAGAAGGTGCGCTGCGTGATGATGCCGTCGCCGTACACGGCCGATATCTCGTGGATCGACGCACGCGACATGGCCAAGCGCCTCCACGTGCAATACGACGAGATCTCGATCTCGCCGATGTTCGACAGCTTTCGCGCGGCGTTGGCGCCACAGTTCGCCGGCCTGGCCGAAGACACGACGGAAGAGAACATCCAGGCGCGCATCCGCGGCACGCTGCTGATGGCACTGTCGAACAAGACCGGCCGCATCGTCCTGACCACCGGCAACAAGAGCGAGATGGCCACCGGCTACTGCACGCTGTACGGCGACATGGCCGGCGGCTTCGCGGTCATCAAGGACGTGGCCAAAACCCTGGTTTATCGCCTGTGCGACTGGAAGAACCGCCAGGCCACGCGGCGCACCGACGGCTCGATCGGACCGGTGATTCCCGAGCGCATCCTGACACGCGCGCCGTCGGCCGAACTACGCCTTAACCAGACCGACCAGGACAGCCTGCCTCCCTACGAGGTGCTCGACGCGATCCTGGCGCTGTACATGGAAGACGACCGCAGTGTCGAGGACATCGTCGCGGCCGGCTACGAGCGCGCTATCGTCGAGCGTGTGACGCGCCTGATCAAGACCAACGAATACAAACGGCGCCAGGCGCCAGTGGGCATCCGCATCACGCACCGCGCCTTTGGCCGCGATTGGCGCTACCCCATCACGTCGAAATTCCGTGCTTAAATTCGACCAGTCCCCTGAACCGGAGCGTGCGCCATGAAGCAGATCACCGCCGTCATCAAGCCGTTCAAGCTCGAGGAAGTGCGC
>CADEEN010000292.1 GCA_902826345.1 uncultured Burkholderiales bacterium
CAGCACACCCGACAGCCCACCGTAGCTCGTCAACGCCGGTTGCAGCGCGAGTGCGGCGTGCGACAGCGGCCAGGCGACGAGCCACGCCGCGTTGGCGCGCACCGGCACGTGCGCAGCGATGCCGAATGCGGCGACGATTGCACAGCCGAGCAGGTTCGCGCCGAGGTGCCACGGCGTCCAGTGCACGAACGCGGCGCTCCACGCACGCCAGGGTTGATCGAGCGCGCGCGCCGGTTGCCAAGCGAGCATGTCACGCGGCACCGACCACAGCGCCACGGCGGCGGCGGCGAGCAACACCGACATCGCCAGCCAGCCGCGCTCGCCGCGCGTCACGCGGCCGGCTCGCCGAACACCGCACGCCACAGCGCCAGCACGGCGTCGCGCTGCGTCGCCAACTCGGCGGCCGGGAACTGTGTCGGCTGTTCATCGAGCCGCGCGCGGTGCTGTGCGCGGCGCAAGTCGCGGTAGGCGTCGGCCGCTGCGGCGCCGACGCCCGGCGGCAGCAGCGCCGCGTCTTCGGCGCGCTGCAACAGCGCGATGTTGCCGACGTTGTCGAGCAACCCCGGATGCGCCGACGAGTGCGCGAGCACGAGGTACTGCACCGCGAACTCGGCGTCCATCATGCCGCCGGCGCTGTGTTTCACATCGAACAGCCCCGCCTTCACCGGCCGCGCCGCACGCACCTTGTCGCGCATCGCCAGCACCTCGGTGCGCAACGCGGCTGCGTCGCGCGGCGCCGCCAGCACCTCCTTGCGCAAGGCCTCGATGCGCGCCGCCAATGCCGGCGGCCCGGCGCAGCAGCGTGCGCGCGTCAATGCCTGGTGCTCCCAGGTCCACGCCGTGTTGCTGCCGCGTCCGCGCTGGTATTGCTCGAACGAGCTGATCGACGTGACCAGCAGGCCCGAGTTGCCGTTGGGCCGCAGCGCGGTGTCGATGTCGAACAGCTCGCCGCTGGCCGTGCGCACGGTCAGCCAGGTGACCAACCGGCGCACGAACAGGCTGTAGACCTCGAAGGCGCGATCGACATCGGCCTCGTCCTGGTCGTCGAAGACGAAGACGACATCGAGGTCGCTGCCGTAGCCGAGCTCCTTGCCGCCGAGCTTGCCGTAGGCGACGATCGCAAACTGCGGCGCGTCGCGGTGACGCTGCTTCAACTGCGACCAAGCCCAGCGCAGCGTGCATTGCAGCACCGCGTCGGCCAGCGCGGACAGATCGTCGGCCACCTGCTCCACCGTCAAGCGGCCCTCCACATCGCGCACCAGCGTGCGAAAGACTTCGGCGTGATGCGCGCGGCGCAGCGTGTCGAGCAGCGCCTCGTCGCCCGCTTCGCCCGAACGCACCCACGCGGCGTGGCGCTCATCCAACTCGATGGCGAGCTCGCTGCGATCGAAGCGCCCGGCCACCATGCGCGAGTCGGCGAGTTCGTCGATCACGCCCGGGTGCTGCATCAGGTAGCGCATCGGCCAGCGCGCCAGGCCGAGCAGGCGCAGCAGGCGCTGCTGCACCTCGGGCCGCTCGACCAGCAGCGCGAGATAACTCTCTCGCTTCAACAGCGGCTCGAGCCAGTCGATGAAGCGCAGCACCGCGTCTTCGTTGCAAGCGCCTTGCGCCACGCTGCCCGCCGCGCGTTGCACCAGCCGCGCCAGGCGCTGCTTGCTGGCATCGCGCAGCGCCTGCACGCGCGCGCTGGCGGCCCAGCGCCTCGTGCGCTCGGCCAGCGCCGGCGGCAGGCGATCGAGGAAGTCGTCGCTGTCGATCGCCTGCGGCCCCGGCCCGCAGGCCTTGCACCCATTGCCTTGGCCGTTGCCGTCGCTGGCGACGCCGCGGCCCTCATGCAGCAGCGCATCGAACTCGTTGGCGACGACTTCGCGCACGGCGCCGAGCAGGTCGAGCAGCTCGCAGGCATCGGTGTCACACGCGAATCCCATCGAGCGCGCCAGCCAGACCAGGTCGTCGTCGCTGGCCGGCAGCAGGTGCGTCTGCTGGTCGTCGAGGTACTGGATGCGGTGCTCGATGCGGCGCAGGAAGGTGTAGCCCTCGGCCAGCCGTTCGGCCGCGACCGGCTTCATCAGGCCGCGCGCGGCCAGACGTTGCAGCGCTTTCAGCGTCGAGCGCGTGCGGATCTCCGGGAACTGGCCGCCGCGCACGACGAGCAGCAACTGCACGATGAATTCGATCTCGCGGATGCCGCCGCGCGACAGCTTGACGTCGTTGCTGCGCTCGGGCCGTCCAGCGGCGCGGCGCTGCGCTTCTTCGCGGATCTTGCCGTGCAACTGGCGCAGGCCCTCGAAGACGCCGTAGTCGAGGTAGCGCCGATAGACGAAGGGCGTGATCAGCGAGCGCAGCGCCAGCGCACGCCCGCTCGCCACCGCCGCGCGCGGCGCGACGATGCGGCTCTTCAGCCAGGCAAAACGCTCCCACTCGCGGCCCTGCGTCTGCAGGTACTCGTCGAGCATCGCCAGGCTGACGACCGGCGGGCCCGAGTTGCCGTTGGGCCGCAGCGCCAGATCGACGCGAAAGACGAAGCCGTCGTCGGTGACGTCGCCGATCAGCGCGTAGAGCTTTCGCGCGACCTTCGAGAAAAACTCGTGCGCCGACGTGATCTCGGCGCCGTCGGTCTGCCCGTCATCCTCGTACACATAAACGAGGTCGATGTCCGACGACACGTTCAACTCGCGCGCGCCGAGTTTGCCCATGCCGACGATCCAGAAGTCGATCGGCGCGCCGGCGCCCGTACGCGGCTGCCCATGCCGCGCCGCGGTGTCCTGCAGCGCTTGCGCCAGCGCGGCTTCGAGGGTGGCTTCGGCCAGGCAGGTCATTGCCGACGTCACGGCCGCGAGCGGCGCGCCTTGTTCGACGTCGATCACCGCCAGGCGTTCGATGACGAGATGGCGCGCGATGCGCAGCGCCGCCGGCAGCGCGTGGCCGAGTCGGGCGAGCGCGTCGATCAACGCCGCGATCGACGCGGCATCCGGCGCGCCCGGCGCCAGCAGCGGCAGCGAAGCGCCATAACGCCGACGCACGCGTTGCACGAAGCGGCTGTGCGCGGCGCTGGCCAGCGGCGACACGGTGGCGCTGTCGGTCGTCACGTCTTGCTACGTCCCCGCCGTGGCCGCGGCAGTCTGCAAGCCTGTGCTAGATTGATTCGCGCTTGTCCTCTGCGGGGGACGGCCAGGCGTTGCAAGACCTCGTCCGGCTGCACGCGCTGCGCGCGCTGCCGAGACCCTCACCGCCTGTCGTTTCATCGTCGTGTCCTCCACCCAACCCGCTCCTGATGCCGTCGCGCCGCGCACCGAGCGCCGGCGCCATCGCGGCTGGCGTGTGGCTTGGCGCATCACCTTCGTCACCGTGTTCGCGGCATGGAGCTTATTGCTGCTGGCATGGCTGACTTTGCAGTGGGGCATTGTGCCCCGCGTCGGCCAGTGGAAGCCGCAGATCGAGCAGCGCGCCAGCGCCGCGCTCGGCGTGCCGGTCGCCATCGGCGCGATCCGCGTGCAGTCTTCAGGGTGGATGCCGCTGATCGAACTCGACGACGTGGTGCTGGCGCCGCGGCAGACGAACGCGGGCAGCGGCGAAGCGCTGCGCTTGCCGCGTGTCAGCGCCACGCTGTCGGCGCGCTCGTTGCTCGGCTGGCAACTGCGCTTCGAGCAGTTGCATGTCGACAGTGCCGCGCTCGAAGTGCGGCGCGACGGCGCGGGGCGACTCTTTGTCGCCGGCATCGAGATCCGCGCCGGCACGGCAGAGGACGACAGCGAAGGCGCCGGCACCGACTGGCTGCTCGCGCAGCGCGAGATCGCGGTGCGCAACGGCCGCTTGCGCTGGATCGACGAGCGTCGTGCCGCGCCGCCGCTGGAGCTTTCGGCCGTCGATCTGGTGCTGCGCAATGGCCTGGCCGGTCACGAGATGCGCCTGGACGCCACGCCGCCGCCGCACGTCGGCCAGCGCTTCACGCTGCAGGGCGACTTCCGTCAGCCGCTGCTGGCGCAACGCAGCGACTGGCGACGTTGGAGCGGCACCGCGTTCGCCGAGTTGCCGCATGCCGACGCTGCTGCGCTGCGGCCGTGGCTGCCGGCGCTGCCGGTCGAAGTGCCCGCAGGCGAAGGCGCGCTGCGGGCCTGGGTCGAAGTGGCCGCGGGCGAGGTTAAGTCGGCGCAGGCCGACGTCGCCTTGCGCCAGGTGCAACTGCGCTTTCCCGGGCGCACCTCACAGGCGCTGCCGCTCGAGCGCTTGCAGGGCCGCGTCAGCGCGGCGCGCGACGGACGCACGCTGCGCTTCGCTGCCGAGCAGTTGAGCTTTGCCAGCGGCAGCATCGATTGGCCGGCGACGCGCTGGAGCCTCGCGCTGCGCGAAGGTGAGGCTGCTGCTGCGCGTGACGCCGAGCCGGCGGCCAGCGCGCCACCGCCGCCGTCGTTCGACGGCGGCGACTTCAGCGCCGACCGTCTCGACATAGGCGCGCTGGTCACGCTGGCGGCGCACCTGCCGCTCGGCGAGGCCGTCAAGCAACTGCTCGCCGAGCTGTCACCGAGCGGGCAGGTCAACAACCTGGCCGCGCGTTGGGACGGCCCGCTCGATGCGCCGCGCAGCTACACGCTGAAGGCCCGAGCCAGCGCGCTGTCGATCGCTGCCAAGCCGGCGGCAGACGCCAACCGCCTCGGCCGGCCGGGCTGGCGCAATGCCACGCTCGACATCGAGGCCAGCGACAGCGGCGGCCGCGCACAGCTCGCGCTCGACAAAGGCGCGCTGATCTTCCCCGGCCTGTTCGAGCGCCCCGAAGTGCCGTTCGACACCTTCGGCAGCAAGCTCGTTTGGCGACTGACGCCGCAGGCCGCAGGCGCGCCGCCGGCGATCGAGGTCACCGCCACCGACACCCAATTCGCCAACGCCGACGCGCAAGGCAAGCTCGCCAAGGCCGTCTGGCGCAGCGGCACCGGCGCGGGCTTCGCACGCGGTGGGCGCTTCCCGGGGCAGCTCGATCTGTCGGCGCAGCTCGCGCGCGGCCGCGCCGCCGCGGTGGCGCGCTATCTGCCGCTGGGTTTGCCCGACACGCGGCGCTATCTCGAGCGCGCGGTGCGCGATGGGCGCGTCCCCAGCGCCACGATCACCGTCAAGGGCGACCTGTTCGATTTTCCTTTCGTACCGTACACGCTGGCCGGGCAAGCCCAGCCGGTGCTGCCGAGCGGCGAGTTCCGCGTCAGCGCCCGCGTCGAAGACGGCGAGCTGGCCTACGTGCCCGCGGCCGACGGCGAGCCTGCGGCGTGGCCCGCGTTCACGCGCGTCGCCGGCGAGTTGCTTTTCGACCGCCACACGATGGAGATCCGCAACGCGCAGGCGCGGCTGTGGGGCGTCGAGCTGTCGAAGGTCAACGGCGGTTTTCGCGACCTGCGCAAGCCGGTGCTGAAGATCGACGGTGAGGCCCGCGGCCCGCTGTCCGACATGCTGCGCTACGTCAACAGCTCGCCGGTGGCCGGTTGGACCAGCGATGCCCTGCGCGAGGCCAGCGCCAACGGCGCGGCCGAGCTGAAGCTGGCGCTCGAGTTGCCGATCGCCGAGCTGGAGCGCAGCAGCGTGCAAGGCAGCGTGCTGCTGGCCGGCAACGATGTGCGCCTGA
>CADEEN010000293.1:0-2477 GCA_902826345.1 uncultured Burkholderiales bacterium
GGCAGATCGGTGCGGCTCTTGTGCTGCATCCAACCGCCGATGTCGGCGGCGGCTGCGGTCAGCGGCAGCGCGATCAACACGAAGACGATGGCCCGACGCATGGGAGCGCGACCTTACGCTGATGCAGCGGCGCTGGCAAGGACACGCCGCTTCGTTGGTCGCAACCGTTCAAGACGGCCGCGTTGGCGCGGTGGATGCTCCGGCCTTTCTTGAACGCAGAGGGAGTCGTTGCGATGAATCAACCGATGGTGCGCTGGGCTGCGCTGGTGGCTGCGGCGGCGTTGCTCGCAGCTTGTGGTGGCGGTGGCGGCGGCAGCGATGGACCTGCCGCGCCCGAGCCGCCGCAAACACCGCAGCTGTCGCTGCTGGCCGGCAATGCCGGCGGCCGCGGCAACCTCGACGGCAGCGTCGATGTGGCGCGCTTCGATTCGCCGGCGTCGGTGGCGATCGATCTGAGCGGCAACCGCTACGTGTCGGACCGCGAGAACCACGTCATCCGCAAGCTCAGCGCCGACGGCCGGACCGTCAGCACCTTTGCCGGGCGCATGGGCGAAGCGGGCGACGCCGATGGCGTCGGCGCCGAGGCGCGCTTTCGCGGCCCGGAAGGCCTGCTCATCGACAAGCCGTTTCTCTACGTCGCCGACACCGGCAACCGCATGGTGCGGCGCATCGACCTGCAAAGCGGTGAGGTCGTCACGCTGGCCGGCTCGCCGCAGCCGGGCAACGTGGTGCCCGCTGTCGATGGCAGCGCTGGGCGGGCGGGCACGGCGCGATTCAGCCGTCCGACAGCGCTGGCGTTTGCCGGCACGTCGGTGGGCAGCCCGCTGCTGATTGCCGACGCCAGCGCGATCCGCATGCTGGTCGACGACGCCGGCGGCACGGGCGGCAGCGGCGGTGCGGTCAGCACGATCGCCGGCGTGTTGAATCAAAACGATTGCTTCAACGCCACCCCGACGACGGTGGTGGCGGCCAACACCACGCTGTGCGCGCCCGCGGGGCTGGTGTTTCGCCGAGATGATGGCCGCGTGTACTTCACGCAGTCGGGCAACGCGGTCGTGCGTGCGGTGGCGGTGCGCGGCGGCGGCCAAACTTTCGGCAGCGCAGCGGATAACGACCTGCACTTCGTCGCCGGCTCGCCGACCGGCGCCGATGGCACGGCAGACGGTCTCGGCGCGTCGGCCACGTTCGATTTTCCGCAGGGCATCGCCGTCACCGGCGCGGGCGAGCTGGTCATCGGCCAGCTCGCCGCGCTGCGCCGCATCCGCATCAGCAGCGAAGGCGCGCGCGTCGACACGCTGGCCGGCTCGAAGACACGCGAGATCGGCAACACCGATGGCAGCCGTGCCGATGCGCGCTTCAGCCGCGGGCTCTCGGACTTGACGCTCGATGCGGCCGGCGTTGTCTTCGTCGCCGATGAAGGCAACCACCTGATTCGGACTTTCGACTTCGCGTCGCAGCAAGTCGGCACGCTGGCTGGGCAACGTGCACTGAGCGGCGACGACGACGGCGCGGCGCTCGGCGCACGCTTTTCGCGGCCGGAAGGCATCAGCCTGGCGGCCGATGGGTCGGCCACGCTGGTGGACGAATTCAGCGAACGCGCGCGCCGCATCGACATCGCGGCGCGGCAGGTGACGACGCTCGCGGTGATCACGGGCGTGGAAACCGGTCCGAGCAACGTCGTCGCGGCCGAGCCAGGGCAGCCCGCGGCGATCGTCGGCAGAGACGATCACAGCGTGCGCGTCATCGACAACGGCGTCGCGCGGCTGCTCGCCGGAGCAGGCTTTACCGACGGCGAGGGCTTTGTCGATGGACCTGGCGCGCTCGCGCGCTTCGATGATCCGTCGGCGATCTTGCGTGACGCGTCGGGCGTGCTGTGGGTTGCCGACAGCGACAACCACCGCATCCGCCACGTGGCGCCCGACGGCACGACGAGCACCTTCGCCGGGCAGTCCGAGCCGGGGCTCGTTGATGGCCTCGTCGCGCTGGCGCGTTTCGATCGCCCGGTGGGCTTGGCTTTTGGTGCCAACGGCGAACTGTTCGTGCTCGACGCCGGCAACCGCGCGATCCGCAGGATTGCCAAAGATGCGCAGGGCAACGACGTGGTGAGCACGGTAGTGCAAGGGCTTAGCGCCGATCCGCGCGGCCTGACCATCGATGCTGCGGGCAACCTGTACGTGATCGACACCAGCGAGAACACCGTGCGTCGCTTCAAACCCGGCGCAACGCAGGGCGAGGTGATCGTCGGCACGCCGGGTCAGTGCGGCTTCGTGCCCGGCGCGCTGCCGGGCGTGATCTGCGAGCCGCGCGGCATTGCGGTGCGCGACGGTCGGCTCGTGCTGACGATGGACCAGGGCGTGGTGATGGTCGAGCCGCTGCCGCCGCCGGTTCGGTGTGGGCCGCTCCTGCCGCCGAACGCGCGCCGCCATCGGTTCGTTCGTCTCGGTCACGCCCTGCGCTGTTCCCCCCGCGCCGCCCGC
>CADEEN010000293.1:2487-5606 GCA_902826345.1 uncultured Burkholderiales bacterium
TTGCCGACCAGCGAGGCCAGCGGGATTTCGATGCCGACGATGGCGCGCAGCATCTGCTGCACGAAGTCGTCGGGCGCGTCGTGCACGTGCCACGGTTGCGCTTGCGCGGCTTCGTGGTGATCGGTCAGCCGCTGCACCAACGCATGCAGCCAGGGCGCTTCATCGACTGCGCGCAACACGCCGCGCGCCTGCACCATCGTGTAGTTCCACGTCGGCACGACCTTGCCGTGCTCCTGCTTGCTCGCATACCAGCCGGGCGAGATGTAGGCTTCCGGCCCGGTGAAGACCGCCAGTGCCGTCGTGCCGGCGCGTTGCCACAGCGGGTTGGCGCGCGCGACGTGGCCGCGCAGCGTGCCGTGCGCGCCTTCTTCGGCAACGAACTCGAGCGGGATCAGGTCGGCGCTCGGGCCGTCAGCGGTGGTCGTGATCAGCGTCGCCAGCGGGCGTTCGCGCATCAGCGCGATCAGCCGCTCGCGGCCGTGTTGCTCGAAGTGCTTCGGCAGGTACATGTGCTCACCACACGCCGACGTTCGGCATCGACGTCCACGGCTCGGCCGGCGCTTTCGCACCACCGGCTTGCAGCAACTCGACCGAGATGTTGTCGGGCGAGCGCACGAAGGCCATGCGGCCGTCGCGCGGCGGGCGGTTGATGGTGACGCCGTGCTCCATCAGGCGCCGACACGTCGCGTAGATGTCGTCCACCGCATAGGCCACGTGGCCGAAGTTGCGGCCGCCACCGTACTGCTCGGCCTGGCCGTCGGCGCCGGGCCAGTTGTAGGTGAGCTCGATCTGCGCGGTGTTGTCGCCCGGCGCGCAGAGGAAGACCAGCGTGTAGCGGCCGCCTTCGTTGTCGCGCCGTGAAAGCATCTCCATGCCGAGCGCGTCGCGGTAGAACTTCAAAGACGCTTCGATGTCGGTCACGCGGACCATGGTGTGCAGGTATTTCATGGCGCAAGAATACGCCAGCGCAACAGCACGGCGACGCCGATGGCGGCGAAGACCACGGCCGCGATGCGGTGCACCCACTGCACCGGGACGCGTTTGACGACGCGGTCGCCGAGCAGAACAGCCGGCACGTTGGCGACCATCATGCCCAGCGTCGTGCCGGCGGTGACGGCGATCAAGGCATCGAAGCGCGCGGCCAGCATCACGGTGGCGATCTGCGTCTTGTCGCCCATCTCGGCGAGGAAGAAGGCGACGGTGGTGATCCAGAACACGTTGTGCCGCGATGTGTGTTCGCGCGGCAAGTCATCGTCGGCACGGTCGGGCACCAGCATCCACAGCGCCACGGCAATGAACGACGCCCCGAGAAGCCAACGCATCCACTGCGGATCGATGACGCGCGTCAGCCACGCGCCGAGCGCGGCGGCCGCGGCGTGGTTGGCCAGCGTGGCGACGAAGATGCCGGCGATGATCGGCCGCGGCGCGCGGTAGCGTGCGGCCAGGATCAACGCCAGCAGTTGGGTCTTGTCGCCGATCTCGCCGAGGGCGACGATGCCGGTGCTGACGGCGAAAGCCTCGGCCGTCATCAGCGCTGACGTTTGGCCTCGCGGTCGAGCCAGACGGCGATGCCTTGGGCGTCGAGCTCGATGTCGACCGACAGCAGGTCGAGCAACGCGGGCGTGATGGTCGCGCCGTGATCGGCCAGGCAGGCCTCGAACAGCACCGTCAGCTCCGCCTTCAGCCGTTGGTGGCGCTGCGGTGCATCGACGCATCGGCGGCCGATCGCGACCATGCGGTCGAGCACCGACAGCAGCACGTGGGCCAGTCGCGGCGGATTGCCAACGCGGCCGTAGTGCGTGAGGTAGAGACAAGCCGGCTCGAACGCCAGCAGGCGCTGCACCGAGACGCGCAGCGCCTCGGGCTCGAACTGCGTCGGCGTGGCGGCCGGCGCGATCCACGGGCCGCGCCCGGCGACGTCGAGCTCGCGGTAGGAGACGCCGAAGGTGTCGCCGGTGAACCAACCGCGCGACGCTTCGTCCCAGAGGCAGTGGTGGTGCCGGGCGTGGCCGGGTGTGTCGATGAAGTGAAGGCGGCGCGAGCCGAGCATCAGGTCCATGCCGTCATGCGTGGTGCGCACGCGTTCGGCCGGCACGGGCACCACGCTGCCGTAGTCGCGCTGCATCGCTTCGGCGCCGTAGATCGCCAGCGCACCCTGGTACAGCGCGGAAGGATCGAGCATGTGGCGCTGGCCCTGCGGATGCACCCACATCGTCGCCGCGGGAAGCGCCTGCATCAGCGCGCCGGCGCCGCCGGCATGGTCGAGGTGCACATGCGTCGGGATGACGAAGTCCACCGCCTCGCGCGCGATGCCCAGTGCGTCGAGCGTGGCCAGGTGGCGCGGCAACGCGTGGTTGGTGCCGGTGTCGATGAAGGCGGCGCGGCCGTCGCCGCTGACGACGAGGTAGGCGGCGTCGAAACGCGCGCGATGGAAACCGGTGTCGATTGCGAAGACGCGGTGGCCGAGGTCTTCGACGAAATCAGGCAGCATCGATCGATTCTAGAGACGCCCTTTTTTGCAGAGAGATCGCCTCGTGCAGCGGCGGCCGAGCGCGGCGCGCTAGAGCGGGTGTCGGATCACCGGCGTGACCCTGGCCGCCACCACCGGCGCGCAGTGAGCGTTCGGCAAACACCCCACGTCCGCCAGCATGACCTTCGTCATTCGTGCGCCAGACCGTGAGTTCGCTCGATCAGAGCCTGCCTTGGCGCTGGTTGCGAGCTTCTGCGGCGTTGCTGCCCGCGCCACCTTGGGCGTTGCGCGCCTGGCTGTGGCCTTGCGCACCGGCGGCGTCAGCACAGCCGCATGCGGCGCGTCGATGACAGCGCCGTCGACGGTGTGCCTGGCTTCGTGCAGCGGCGCTTCGGCCGTCACGCGGGTGATCTCCGTGTCGGCAGCAAGCCGCATCGGCTCGACCATCGGTTCGGCCTCGATGGCGGGCTGCACCAGCGCGGCAGGCGGCTGCGGTGCGGGCGCTCGCGGACGGCTCATCTGCAGTTGCGGCAGCGTGATCGCCAACGGGATCAACAAGGCAACAAATCGCACGGCCATGATCGACTCCTTGGACAGCGAACGCATGCAAGGCACTGCGCATCGCTGAAGTCAGCTTACCGCCAAAACC